>JACMOE010000300.1 GCA_014378185.1 Gemmatimonadaceae bacterium
CCGCGTGGTGTCCGGGTAGGGGGCCGCGACGGGCGCACGGCGCGGCGGTGGTGATCCCAAAGGCGGGAATCCGAACGACGTGTCGATGCGTGCCCCCGTGGAATCGACAGGTGCGCCGTAACCGGTGGGCACGCACGTCTGCGTGGGATCCGTGCCGGCAATGAAGAATTCCTGCACGCTGCTCCCGCATCCGGGACTTGCGAGCATGCCCGTGACCGGATCGATGTCGCGCACCACGATACCGTCCGGACGCGGCCAGTCCTGCGGCGCCGGCTTGCGGCGGTAAACCTCGCGCATGAACGCCGTCCACGCGGGCGCCGCCAGCTGGCCACCCTGCGCATCCCCCTTGATCTTGGACGGCTTGTCGAGCCCCATCCACACGCCGGCAACGAGATCCGACGTGTACCCGATGAACCACACATCGGACCCGTCGTTGGTGGTGCCCGTCTTGCCCCCGGCCGGATAGCTGAACTGGCTGCCCACGGATCCAGCGGCCGTGCCCTTCCGCACCACATCCTTCATCATGCTCACCATCAGCCACGCTTCCTCGGGCGACATCACGGGCGTGCGGTTGGCCGATGGCTCCCACAGCACGTCGCCCCTGGAATTCTCCACGCGCACGATCGGGAGGGGGCTTGCCCGTGTGCCAAGCGTCGCGAAGGCGGAGTAGGCGGAGATCATCTCGATGGGATAGACGTCCGCCGCGCCGATGTTGATGGACGGATAGGGGGGAATCGGGGTAGTGATACCGAACTTGCGCGCCATGTCGATGACGCTCTGCGTCCCGAGCTCCATGCCGACCTTGATCGCAATGATGTTGCGCGACTGGTAGAGCCCGCGACGCATGGGCGTGGGCCCCACGAACTTTCCGTCGTAGTTCTGCGGCGTCCAGTTCGAGCCGTTGCCCTGCGGCACCGTGAGTGGCGAATCATCGACGATGTACGAAGGCGGCCGGCCGTTCTGGATCGCATCGGCATACACGATGGGCTTGAACGTCGATCCCGGTTGGCGCAGCGCCTGCGTGGCGCGATTGAACTTGGAGTCATCGAAATCCCGTCCGCCCACGAGCGCGCGGATGGCGCCCGTGCGGGGATCCATGGCCACGAACGCGCCCTGCAGGTAGGGCGCGCTGGCCGCCGCGGCTTCGCCGACCCGCTCGGATGCGGTGGAGAGGTAAGACTCGAACGACGGATGCCGATAGGCGCCGTAGCTGCCCGATTCGATTTTCTTCAGCTGGTTCTCGAGCGCCCGCTCGGCCGCGGACTGCAGGTCGACGTCGAGCGTGGTGTACACCTTGAGCCCCTGCTCGTAGAGCTTCTGGCCGAACTGGTTCTCGAGTTGCTGGCGGACGAGCTCCACGAAATAAGGCGCCACATCACCAGCCTCGGACTTGCGGGCGAGTTGCAGCGGGTACGCCTTGGCCAGGCTGGCGTCCGCGTCGCTGATGCCGCCCTCGGACCGCATGAGCTCGACGACGGTATTCCGCCGTTGGATCGCTCGCTCCGGAAAGCGACGCGGGTTGTAGCGCTCGGGCGCCTTGGGCAGGCCGGCAAGCGTCGCGGCCTCCGCGAGGTTGAGGTCCTTGGCCGACTTGCCGAAGTACCGCTGGGACGCCGTCTCCACGCCGAATGAGCCGTTACCGAGCGCGATCTGGTTGAGGTAGAGCTCCAGGATCTTGTCCTTGGAGTATCTCGCCTCGATGGCGCGCGCCACCTTTGCCTCCTTGAGCTTGCGGACGAGCGACTTCTCGCGCGACAGCCGCTCGGGAAAGATGTTGCGCGCCAGCTGCATGGTGATGGTGGAGAAGCCTTCAGCGAAGCTGCGGCGCTTGAGGTCCTTGAGGATGGCGCCGGGAATGCGCATGAAATCGACGCCCTTGTGGCTGTAGAACCGCTTGTCCTCCGTGAGGATGAACGCGATGCGCACGAGGGGGGGAATCTGCTCGATCTTCAACAGGGTCCGCCGTTCGAGCCCGAGTTCGGCGATGAAGCGGCCGTCGGCGGCAAAGAGCTTCGAGGTCTGGCGCGGCTGGTACTCGTCCAGCACGTCCACGGAGGGACAGGCGCCGGCGCGGCACACGAGCGCCCAGCTGGAGTACGCGAAGCCAACGACGAACGCGACACCAAAAACGGTGGCAACGCCGAGACCGCGCGAGAACTTCGGATGCCGGCGGCGAAAATTTTTCGAGAACGGGAGGTCCATCGACCGTCGATAGAGAGCAGAGGACCAGGTGACGGACGCCACGCCGGGCCGAACTCGGGAAGGTTAACTCGTGGCGACGGCCCACACCAAACCGAGTCGCCTGACAATCGCGGACACCTTTGTCTATTTTTGTGCCATGCAGACGACAGGCGTGCTCGACGAGCTCGAGTGGAGGGGACTGGTCCACCAGCACACCGACGGGGTGCGGGACGCCCTCGGCGCCGGACCGGTGTCCGCGTACATCGGATTCGACCCTACCGGCAGCAGCCTTCACGTCGGCAGCCTGTTGGTCATCATGATCCTCGTCCACCTGCAGCGACACGGGCACCGTCCCATTGCGCTCGTTGGAGGCGGCACGGGCATGATCGGGGATCCCAGCGGAAAGTCGAATGAGCGCCAGTTGCTCACCCCGGACCAGGTCGCCGCCAACTCGGCCGCCATCCGCGCGCAGCTCGAGCGTTTTCTCGACTTCACGGGCCCGGGTGCCGCGCGCATGCGCGACAATGCCGACTGGCTCACGTCGCTCCCGATGGTGGAGTTCCTGCGCGACACGGGCAAGCACTTCACCGTGAATTACATGCTGCAGAAGGACTCGGTCCGCTCGCGCATGGATGCGGGCATCTCCTTCACCGAGTTCGCGTACATGTTGCTGCAGGCGTACGACTTTCTCGAGCTGCGGCGGCGTGACGGGGTGACACTCCAGTTGGGCGGGAGCGACCAGTGGGGCAACATCACCGCGGGCATCGAGCTCATTCGCCGCGTGGACGGCGTGGAGGCACACGCCCTCACCGTGCCGCTGGTCACCAACAGTTCGGGCACCAAGTTCGGCAAGACGGAGGCGGGGGCGGTGTGGCTCGACGCCGAGCGGACGTCACCGTATGCGTTCTTCCAGTTCTGGCTGGGGACGGAGGATCGCGACGTCGGCCGCTACCTGCGCTTCTTCACGCTGCTCGATCGCACGGCCATCGAGGCGCTCGACTCGCAGGTGACATCCGCACCGGAGCAACGCGCGGCGCAGCGGGCCCTCGCGCGGGATGTGACGCGTCGCGTGCATGGCGACGCGGCCGTCGATGCCGCGGAACAGGTGTCGTCATTCTTTTTCGGTGGCCTCGACCCACGCGACCTCAGCAGCGATGCATTCGCCATCCTGCGTGCAGAAGCACCATTCTCGGAGGTGCCCGCCGCTGCGCTCGAGGGCGAAGGAGCAGCGGCGACGTATGACGTGCTCAAACTGCTCACCGCGTCCGGACTTGCCGCGTCGAACGGGGCGGCAAAGCGACTGCTCGAGCAGGGCGGCGTGTCGATCAACAAGCGCAAGATCACATCAGCCGAGCGGCAGATTCCGGCGGGTGACGCGCTCCTGCGCGGCGAGTACATCGTGGTGGGCAAGGGCAAGCGCGACTTCGCGCTGCTTCGCGTGTCGTGTTGAGCGCAGCACAGGACCCGGTCCTGGGCTGATGCGAGCAGCCTTCGCTTCGTTCAGGACGACAGGGCTTCCAGTGTGCGGGCCACGTCGTCGTCCGTGGTGTAGCAATGGGGCGCGAGACGAATTGTGCCTTCGCGCACGGAGTGAATCACGCCCGCCGCACTGAGGCGCGTGCTCGTCGCCGCCGCATCGCGCGGCCTCAGTGACGCGGTGCCTCCGTGCCACCCGTGCGGAGTAACGAGGGGAACGTCGCGTGCCATCGCCCCGTCCAGTAGCCGATGCGCAGTGGCATGGATGTGCGCTGCCACAGTCCCCGCTCCCAGTTCGTGCAGCAGGCCCAGACTTGCGGCCATGCCGGCAAAATCCTGGTATGGAAGCGTGACCTGCTCGAATCGCCGTGCATCATCGCGCCACGTGAGATCGTAGTTGGCGAGCCGAGAGAAATCATCGGAGTCACGGACGCCCATCCAGCTCACAGGCTGCGGTGTGATGGAGTCCAGCACCGACGCACGTACATAGGTGAATCCGGAGCCCCAGGGCGACAGCAGCCATTTCTGTCCGCCGGAGGCGAATACGTCCACCTGGGTGTTTCGCACGTCGAGGGTCAGCGCACCCAGACCCTGGATGCCGTCCACGATGAACCAGGCGTCATGCGC
>JACMOE010000301.1 GCA_014378185.1 Gemmatimonadaceae bacterium
GGCAACACGTTGCAAGCGACGACCAACAGTTCGACCCTGACGACGGGTAGTACAATCGACTGAGCTGTCTGTGCGTGCCTGCTTCACGCCCTCGTCCCTTGTACCACCGATGAAACCCATGCGCATTCCTGCACTGCTCCGATATACGCTGTTCATGATGGCCGTCCTGTGTGCCACAGCGCCGCGCGCTCGCGCGCAGGTGGGTTCGACGACGGACATCATCATGGGCAAGGTGACGAGCCCCGACGGCGCACCCGTCGTCGGCGCCCGGGTAGAGGTCACGTCGAGCGAGACCGGCATCACGCGCCGCAAGACGACGAATGAGTCCGGGGACTACTCCCTCCTCTTTCCCGATGGCGGCGGAAGTTACACGATGAAGGTCAGCTTCATCGGTTTCGGACCATACACCGGCAACGTGGCCCGCCAGAACGACGAGGATCGGCTCGTGGCCAACGTGCGGCTCACGCGCAACCCCCAGGTGCTGGCAGCGGTCCAGGTGCGCGCAAACACTAACAATGGCCGGCCGCAGGATCGGCCCACCGCAGGCAGCCAGGAGCGCAACCTTTCGGCGGCTCAGCTGGATCGCCTCCCCATCGACAAGGGCGACCTCGCCGCGATCGCCGCGCTCGCGCCTGGCGTCATCGGAACATCGGCCACGGATTCCACCGCCGCGACATTCTCCGTGGGCGGGCAGCCTACCAACCAGAACCAGATCACGCTCGATGGATTGAGCTTCGGCTCGGGTAGCGTGCCGTCCGAAGCCGTGCGCAGCACGCGCGTCATCACCAACACGTATGACGTGAGCCGCGGCCAGTTCACGGGTGGGCAGGTGGCGTCCACCACCCGCGGCGGCACCAACAACGTGCAGGGTGTGTTCACTTATGCGCTCCGCGACCCTGAGCTCGAGTTCGTGGACGAGGCGTCCGCAGCGTTCGGGCAGAAGTACATGCAGAACTCGCTGAGCTTCGGCGCCGGCGGTCCCATCGTCGAGGACGAAATGTTCGTGTTTGGCGCGGCATCGGTGTCGCGCCGCACCAATCCGCTGTCCTCGCTGCTTGCCGCCAATACCCAGACACTCACGCGTCTGGGCGCCAGTCAGGATTCGGTCACGCGCTTCCTGTCCTGACTCAAGACCATTGGCGTGGGTGCCACCCTGCCGGGTATCCCCGACGAGCGCCTTGCCGACAACGCGTCCGCCATCGTGCGCTACGATTGGTCGCTGGGCGAGCTGCACACGCTCACCGTGCGCGGCGACTGGCGCGGGCAGCTTCAGGACGCCACGCGCATTTCATCCAATGCGGTGCCGAGCACTGGTGGCGAACTGCACACGCTGGGCGGGGGCATCATGGCGACGCTCACGTCGCACGTGCACGGGCTGATCAACGAAGCGCGTGTCTACCAGTCTTCGGATCGCCAGAGCACGGAGCCGTATCTCAGGGCCCCGGATGGCCGTGTCACCATGGCCGGGATTCTCGCCGACGGCACCCAGAGCGTGACCAACCTGCAGTTCGGCGGCAATCCGTCGCTGCCCCAGGAAACGCACGCTCGCCTGCTCGAGGCCAGCGACGAAGTGAGTTACGTGAGCAATGGCGGCGCACACCGCGTGAAGCTCGGCGGCCTGATCAACGCGGATCGCTCCACCGTCGGCAGCATCCCCAATCGCTACGGCACGTTCTCCTACAACTCTCTCGCCGACTTCGAGGCCAACCGGCCGTCGCAGTTCACCCGCACCATCTCCGGCCGCGATCGTCTCGCGGGCAGCAACAGCGCCGCGCTGTATCTCGGCGACGCATGGCGCCAATCGCCACGCTTCCAGATGGTGTACGGCCTGCGGTTGGAGGGTACCCGCTTTCCGACAGACCCGCAGTTCAATCCCGAAGTGGAAACGCTGTTCGGTCGACGCACCGATCACTCGCCTTCAGAACTGCACGCGAGCCCGCGACTCGGCTTCACGTATTCCATGGGTGCGCCTGGAAATGCGCCAGCGCTGAATGCCGGGAATAGTCCGGCGGCGAGCACCGGCACGCCCGGCACGCCAGCTCCCGCCGCGGAGGCTCGCGCCCAGGGGGGCGGTGGCCAGGGTGGAGGTGGCGGATTCAACGCCTCGGCGTGGACGTTCCGCGGCGGCGTCGGCGAGTTCCGCGGGAAGATATCGTCGAACCTCGTGGCCACGGCCAATGACGCGACCGGCCTGCTCGGCGGGCAGAGCACATTGTCGTGCATCGGCGCGGCCGTTCCGGTGCCCGACTGGACCGCGTACCTCAGCGACGTGTCGTCGATTCCCACGCAGTGCCTCGACGTCGCCGGTGGAATTCCCGGTGTGCCGCTGTCGGGCCAGCGGCGAAACGTGACGACCTTCGAGAACGGATTCAGCGCACCGAAGGTGTGGCGGACGTCATTTGGTGGCAGCCGTCGGTTCTTCCAACGCTACAACTTCAGCCTCGATGGTTCGCTCGCATATGGCGTGCACCAGACAGGTGCGCACGACCTCAACCTCGACGCGACACCCAAATTCACTCTCGCGAGTGAGGGAGGCCGTCCGGTGTTCAGCGCGCCGACGTCCATCATTCCCACCACCGGAGCCACGAGCATCACCGCGTCGCGGTTGCATTCGGAATTCGGCAGCGTCAGCGAGCTCACGTCGCAACTGCGCTCGCTGTCATCGCAGGTCACCGTTTCCACCGGCGGCGTCACGCTCCAGGGCATTACGCTGAACGGGTCGTACACCTTCCTGCGCTCGCGCGATCAGCAGAACGGCTACAGCGCCGGCGGTGGCGGCGGGTTCGGCGGCGCGTCCACGTCCGGCAACCCGACCGTGGTGCAGTGGGGAACGTCCGACCTCGAGCGGCGGCATTCGCTGCTGGGCACCATCACCTTTCCGGCGAGCGCGTGGCTCGATATCACGGCCATCGGCCGGTACACGGCGGGTCAGCGATATACGCCCATCGTGAGCGGCGACGTGAACGGCGACGGCTCGCGCAACGACCGGGCCTTCATCTTCAATCCCGGCGTGACCGCGGATAGTGGGGTGGCAAATGGCATCGCGCGTGTCATCGCCAATGCCCCGTCACGCACTGCGGAATGCCTCCGGTCGCAGCTCGGTATCGTGGCGGGTCGCAATAGCTGTTCGGCACCGTGGACGCCTTCACTCGACATCCAGCTCAACCTCAAGCCGGACGCGTTCGGCCTGGCGCGGCGCCTCGCCATCCAGCTGCAGCTCCAGAACACGCTGGTCGGCATCGATCAACTGCTGCACGGCGACAACCTGCGCGGGTGGGGTCAGCCGGTGTTCGCGGACCGCACGCTGCTCTACGTGCGCGGCTTCGATCCGGCCACGCAGGCGTTCAAGTATCAGGTCAACGAGCACTTCGGTACGCCGTCAGGTGCTAACAGCGCGTTCCGTGTGCCGTTCCAGATCGGCTTGCAGGGCCGCCTCACGGTGGGGCAGGATCCGGCGCGCCAGCAGATCGGCCGCATGTTCGGCACGGGTGCAGATGGCAAGCCGCTGTCGAAGGAAGAGTGGAAGACCCGCCTCGCACGCGTGGTACCCAACCCGTTCCAGCGCACCATGCAGCTTGACGATTCGCTGAAGCTCGCGCTCACGGTGGATCAGAAGGCACGGCTCAACGTGCTGTCTGAAGCCATCGCCGTGAAGGCGGACAGGATCGCGGAAGAACTCGCCGACGTGCTCACCAGTGCGGGCGTCGCTCCAGATCCCAGCGTGATCGGCGCGCGCATGCAGGGCAAGACGCAGGAGGCGCGGAAGGTGGCGGAGCAGTCGGTGGCCGACCTTCAGGCGACGTTGACGGCGGGCCAGTGGAGCAAGCTGCCGGACAGTGTGAAGACCGTGCCCCCGGACCGCGGACTTGGCGGATTCGGCGGCGGTGATGGCGGCGGCGGTGCGGGTCGCGGCGGCTTCGGCGGCGGTGGTCGTCCTCCAGGCTGATCGGCACCGCAATCCTTACAGGGCGATCCTCAGCAGGGCGCCGCCCACAATCAGGGTGTGTGGGCTGCGCCGAGTATCGTCCTGCCGCGAGAAGAATGTGTCGATGCTCGCCATTCCACTGACCGGCACGCGAACACCCACCGTTTTTTCCGTGCGATTCAGGGTTTGGAAGCGCGAGTCGTACGACAGATCGAACTGACCATACGTGAAGATGTCCGTCCCAGCGATGGCGACATCGCGCCCGATGGTCGAGCGGTGCTGCCAGCGGCGTGACCAGGTGCGCTCGATGTCGCGGATCTCCACACGCGTGCGGTTGCGCGCCTCGAAGGCATGCCAGAGCGGGATCGTCGAGAGAATGGTCGGGATATAGCGAAACTCCCGCTCCGTCGGGCGCATCACCTGTCGCACCTCCAGCGCGGCCCGGAGATGCAGGAACACGGGCGACACCACTCCCACTCCAAGAATCCGCTCGTTCGGGGCAAGTGAGCCCATCGCGAGGTGCTGCTCCACCAGGAGCTGCGCACCGTAGCCGCGCACGCGCGGACTCGTGACGATGATCTCGGGGCGATACTCGCGGATGGCGGCTTGCGCACCAACCGCTGCGGCGCCCGCAACGACGAGCACCGACGCAAGGAAAGTGAAACGCATGGTGTCGGGAAGGAAGGGAAGTCGGACGCAA
>JACMOE010000302.1 GCA_014378185.1 Gemmatimonadaceae bacterium
AATAACATGTGCGTTCAGGTCTGCCACTGTTCGTAAGGAGATCCGTCAGCCGAGTTGTGTCGCTACGATGGAGATCGCCTTGCCCCAAGCCATGCCATGATAAATCAATGCCACCGTTCAATACGTTCCATGCCGCTGGTACGAGCATGAAGCACAACTTGTGGTGCGTCGCGCTGGCCGTGACGTTGACGGTGTTCGGCGGGTGCGCGAGCAAGGACGGCGGTCCAGCACGCATGACTGATACGTCGCGCCTGACGGACGTGGTGGACCCGCGGCCGGTGGCGACTACATCTCGCGCACGGTCGAGTTGTCAGCAGCCGGGATACGGGCCGCTGCAGGTCTCGACCGATGCGATCGGCGGTCTTCCGCTCGACGAACCGCTTGGTCAGCTCAAAGTACGTTGTCCCCTGGCGACTCCGACGAGGTTCAATAGCTTCGAATCGACGGCACCAGCCCTTGCGTTTCCCTTCGACTCCATCAACCTGATTGGCTTTCAGCACGGTGCCAAGCTGGACTTGCTGAAGCCTGCCGTCGGTTGGGAGGTCACAGGATGCGGCGGTCGGCTCCCGCGAGGAGTATCGACGTGTGCGCGATGGTCGGAACTCATCGCAGTGTACGGAGATTCTGGCACGGGCAATACGGAGTTCGGGCCCGCGGTCGTGCACCTTCGCGCACTGCCTGGTTACTCACTCGAGCTGAACGTGACGGACAGCGTGATCGGTTCGCTCGAGACGCAGTCGGACCTGTCGCGCATACCTGGCAATGCGCGGCTGGTCCGTATCAGGATCGCACGACATGTCCTTCACGAGGTACCGTGATCGTCGCGTACTCAAGGGTGATCATTCGGCGACATTCTCGGCAATATCTACAATTCGGTGCACGATGGGATCACCGGCGGCGATTGTGGCTGTTGCTGATTGGAAATGGCTCGGCCAAACGCTCGCCGGCGCTGGCGCGGCCCTCGCTGGATGGGGACTTACTTTCACGGGCCAAACGGGTTTGCTGTTGTGGTGGACCGCTATCGGAAGCAGCGCGACTCCTCCTCCACGAATAGCGCATCACGCGGCAACCCAAGCGTCGCGGTATGCGCGGCCGTCGCCCGCGCTTCCGTGACGACGGGGATCACATCGGTCATCAGGCTGCACCGGCCGCTCAAGACGATGCGCGCAGCGGTTTCCCACGCGAACAACTCCGCGGCACGGTTCACGCGCTGCTCGGCGAGCCGTGGCAGCGTGCCATCCGCATCCACGCCGCGCCCGAGCACGACGATCGCATCTGCGCGGTATGAAGGCATCCCTTTACTGTGTACTGTTCGAGGCGAGCACCGGCGGGAAGACGAAGTACCACGCGCCGCCGACGGTTATCATGAAGATACGGTAGCGGCCGCGCACACCGAGCGTGGCAGTTGGAGATGTCGAAATCCCATGGCAGACCAGGTATCATTGACCGTGCACCAGTGCACTGCATCAGGCGGCTGCGAGCGCTGCGAACGCAGCCAGGACATCCCGGCGGGGGGTGGACGACTTCTGCTGCACGTGCCCGTGCGCCACTTGCGTTCGCGCGTCACGGATGCGCTCGATGCATGTGGCGACCCGTGGCAGGTGCAGGAGGATGACCGCAATGGCGGCCGCGTCTATGCCGTGACGACCCGCGATGTCATGACGCTGGCCACCGCCCTGCTGCCGCGCTTGTCTGGCGAGGAGCTTCTCGTCGTGCGCGCGATGTTCGAGCCGGCGGGTACCGCCGCATCACACGCGGATTATTTCGCGTCCCGCGCGGTGGGCACCCTGCTCCAGCGCACGCGCCAGCGATGGTTGGCTGACTTGCTCGACGACCGGCGGCTCGTGTCGCACTTCCAGCCCGTCGTCATGGCCGGCTCGCCCCACGACATCTATGGGTACGAGTGCCTCATGCGAGGGCGCCGTCCGGGCGACGACGCAGAACTCATCTACCCCGACGAGTTGCTGGCCGCGGCGCACGATGCCGACCTCCTCTTCCCGCTCGACCTCGCGGCGCGACTCGCGGCCATTCAGGGCGCTGCCACTCACGGAATTCGCGAGGCGGTGTTCATCAACTTCTCGCCGGCGGCCATCTACGATCCCGCGTTCTGCCTCCGGAGCACCATCGCCGCCGTGAGCGCGGCGGGATTGAGCCCCGAACAGATCGTCTTCGAGGTCACCGAGTCGGAGCGAGTCCCCTCCAACCCGGGACATCTCATC
>JACMOE010000303.1 GCA_014378185.1 Gemmatimonadaceae bacterium
AGACGCGGTTGCTCGCGCGCGCCGCAGCCACGCGCGGGCCGCGAAGCCACGGCGCATCCACAGGCAGCTCGAACGTGAGGTGTTTCTGCGGCGGGGACTTGCTGTAGCTCGCAGAGAGGGTCGGATTCGGCAGCGCGGTCGCGGTGAGCACCCGCGCACGCGCCGCAGCGCTGTCTGCACGCGCCAGCGCGACGCGGGGGCCCGCCGAGAGCGCCGCGCGCTGCGCCTCGGCCCGCGTCACCGGAAGCTGCGCCAGACACGCGTGACTCGCCCACGCACTCCCCAGAGCGAGGAGCGCGACGGCGACGCTGCGTCGGCTAGCGCGCCTCAGGGCTCGAACACCAGGATCGTGAACGATCCCGGCACCATCGGCGGACGCGGATTCGGGCGCTCCGCGGTTGGTGCCGGTGCGACGCCGTACTGCGCCGAGGAGAGATACACCCGGTGCGTGCGCGGATCGAGCGTCATCGTGCGAGCGCCGCGCACCGTCGGCACCATGCTCACGGCGAAATGGCGCGGAGCATCCTCACGCACCACGGCCAGCGTTCCGTCGCCCCCCGATGCGAAGCTGAGACCGCTGGATGGGTCGAAGGCATTCGCGTCCACCCCTTCGCCCACGGCAACGGTGGTGAGCAGCGCGCCCTTCAGGTAGTCAACGATGGCCATCGTCTTGTTGCCACCGCAGCCGACGTAGAGGCGGCTTTTCGCACGATCGATCGCCATCCCCGTTGGCTCATCGCAGCCGGGGAGCGTGATGTGCGACTTCACGGCGAGCGTGCGCGCGTCGAAGGCGATGATCTCGTTCTTCGTCTCGATGTTGACGAAGATCGTGCCCTTGCCGTCGCTCTGCCCGGTCTCCGGCTTTCCGGTGAGCGAGACTGTCCCCACGACGGTGCCCGTCGCGGCATCGATCGCCGTGGCGTTCGCGCTACCACCGTTGAAGGTGAACACCCGACCCGATGCGCTGTCGAACAGGATGGCGTCCGGGTTGCGGCCGGTCACCTTCACGCGGCTGATCGTGGCGAGTGTCTCGAGATCGAAGATCGTGACTGTGGAGTCGCGGCCATTGCTCGTGAAGCCGCGCCCCAGCGCCGACGCGAAGGCGATACCGTGCACGCCCGGAGTGTCGCCGATGTCGGCGATCATGGAGTCGCGGTCGACGTCGATCACCTGCACGTGCGAACCGCGCGAAACGAACAGCCGATGGGTGGAGGGCTCCACCGCGAGGTAGTCCCAACCCCCTTCTCCCCCGGTCGTGATCCGCTTGACGAGATGATAGGGCGCCTGGGCCGACGCGTTCACCGATGCGATGGCGACGAGGACGGCGGCGAGCAACCGATGACGGGGCGAACGGATGTTCATCAGGGAGGCTGGTTACGAGGAACGCGAGGCTCGGGGTACCGTAGCAGCGCGATGCTGGCGCATCTGCGATGCGGAGATCGGTAGTAGGCTAGCGGCTGCGCCTTACGACTCCATTACAACGCTCGCTCCTGATGCGCTGGCGGGATAGAGGGACGTCGAACCCCCGATACCGAAGCGGGTACGCCAGATACGAAGCGAGCCCGCCGGCATGGTGACCGACGGACTCTGCGCCTGTGTCCAACCCCCTGACAGAGCCTTGACGGACGGTGGCGCGTCGCACCGCTCCGCATGGAGCGCGCCACGGCGCTGCCGTCGCCTCGACGGTCAGTGCACGAGGATAGAATTCACCCATGCGTTTAATGTCCGTTCGCCTCGCGCTCGTCATGAGTACCATCTCCGCGTGCGGCGGCGCACCAGCGGCACCTGCACCGAGTCCCATTGCCACTCCGGTCGCGCGGGTGGAGCCGGTTGCCACTCGTCTCGCGTTGCTGGATGCCCTGGCGCCCGCGTGGCCAGCGGCTGTCGGAATGGACTCCACGCTGCCTGCACAGCTCGACGAGATCACGCGCGTCGCGTTGGCGGAAGGCGCCGCGCCCGGCGCAGTCATCGCGGTGGCCCGACACGGGCGGCTCGTGCACATGAAGAGCTACGGCACCCTCGGTTACGCAGTGGGATCCCCACCGACCTCTGCATCGTCACTCTACGACCTCGCCTCGCTCACGAAGGTGGTCGCCACCACGATGTCCGCCATGATCCTCGAAGAGAAGGGAGCGCTCGACGTACAACGCACCGTGGCGTCGTACCTCCCGGAGTTCAGCGCTCCCGACAAGGCTGCCATCACCGTGCGGATGCTGCTCACACACTCCGGGGGTCTTGAATCGTACGCTCCGCTCTACCTCCATCACCGGGGGCGCGCGGACTTCCTCGCGCAGATCAACGCGCGGCCACTCCGCTCCATTCCCGGCACTGCCACCGTCTACAGCGACTGGGGCATGGTGCTGCTTCAGGCGGTCGTCGAGCGAATCGCTGGCGCGCCGCCCGACGACTCCGCGGCACGCCGCATCTTCCAGCCGCTGTCGATGGCGGATACGCGCTTTGCTCCCGACACGGCGGACGCCACACTTCGGCAGCGCATCG
>JACMOE010000304.1 GCA_014378185.1 Gemmatimonadaceae bacterium
AGAAGTACTTGCGATAGTCCGCCAGCAGCGTGGTGTACGTCAACGTGCCCGCGGTCGGCGACACCTCGAACCGGAATCGCTCCCCCTGAATGGGGTTGGTGAACGCCGAGTAGGAATTGTCGCCCACGTAGGCCATGGATCCCGATGCGTAATACACCGGCGGAGGGGACGGTCTGGACTCCACCGTCTGGTTGACCGGGTTCCCGAAGCTGTCGAAGATGATGCTCTGTACTTGCGTGCTGTATCCGACGCGCGTCGCGTTGGTACCGAACTCGAGTCGCCGCGTGGACGAGAAGGGATACGCCGTGGTGACGCCTGCCTGGTCGAGGAAGATGCGCTGGAGGATGATGTCCTGCGAATACAGCCCGTTGGCCGTTTTCGTCGCTCCGTAGTAACCGTACTGATACGGGATGTGCTCGACCGACGCACCCCAGTTCCACCGGTTCTTGAGGTTGGCATACTGCAGCTGGCCGCCGATGTCCTGCACGGTGCCGTTGGCCTGCACGGCGAGCCCGATTTGCCGATCGCTGAGTTGATCGCCGAACAGGAAGGACACGCCGCCCGCGACGCCCGTGCCGAATGGCCCACCCGCCGACACGCCGAGCGACGGCTGGCCCACCGCGTCGAGTGCGAACGTGGAGTGATAGGGCGCCGTGTTGAAATCGACACCGGTCACGAGGCCGGTGAGCGGATCACGCAGGTAGTTCGTCACGGTCGCGCGGCCCGGCGTATCGCCCGGTGGCAGCACGCCTGCCGACGCTACCGACGAGCCGCCTCCCGACGCCATCGGTTCGCCGCGCGTGCGCGACGCATCGAGCGCATAGACGGCGTACCCCTGGTCCTCGAACACGGAGAACAGCATCCGGCCGCTCGACGGCGCCACCGTGAGTGCCGGCGACGTGGCCGTGATGCCGCTCACGCCCGTGGAGAGCCGCGTCACCCGCGACAGCGCGCCGCTCGCCAACTCCAGGCGATAGATGTCGCAGAAGCCGTCCTGGTCGCTGATGAAGAACAGGCTGCGCCCGTCCGGCGAGTACTGCGGATTCAGGTGCTTGCCGTGCGCGAACGGCGAGTACACGCGGATCTGCCCGCTCGCCACGTCGATCGTCGCGAGTTGCAGGTCCGAGAAGGTCATCGTCTCGAAATTCGTGGACGGTCCACGATCGCTCGAGAATGCAATGGTCTTTCCGTCCGGTGACCACGTGGGCTGGATGTCACCGTACCGATCGTTGGTGAGCTGCCGCACCGTGCCGGCCGCGATGTTGATCAGGTAAAGGTCTGCGATGCCGCCCTGCTGGCCGGAAAACGCAATGGTCTGGCCGTCCGGAGACCACGCGATGTTCGAGATGGCACCGATGCCCGGCACGCGCACGCGCCGCTCGATGTTGCCCGAGCCCACGTCCAGGATGGCGATTTCATGGTTGCCTTCGGCCTGCGCGATGAAGGCGAACTTCTGGTTGTCCGGCGACCACGCACCGGACGACGAGATGAACGTGATGGCGTCGAAGTGCGAGTTGCTGGTGGGGCCAGCCAGCTTCTTGATCAGACGACCCGTCTGCGCATCGGCGACGAACAGCTCGATCTCGAACAGCCCACGCCGCGCGAAAAATGCCACAAGCTTGCCGTCCGGACTCACCGTCGGCGCAAGATTCATCTCGCCACTCTTCCGGTTTACCTGGAGCACGGGGTCGCCGGCCTGGTTGGGCCGCGTGCGGCCCTCGAGCACGGGAAGGTAGGCCCGACGCGTGGACGCGATCCAATCCTTGGACAGCGAATCGGTGGAAATGCCAAGCACGCGGCGAATGCCGTCCTCGAACCCCACGCGCAGCGAGGTACGATACACGTCCACCACCGCCCGGTCGCCCCACCGACCACCCACATATGCCCAGAGCGCCTGCCCGTACCGATACGGGAAGAAGCGCGAATCAGTATTCAGTTGATGAATCGTCGGCAGCTTTTCGCGCTCGGCCGCATCGCGCAACCACATCGCCGTGAGCGGGTTGTCGCGACCCAGCGAGAAATATTCGGCCATGCCCTCGATGAGCCACAGCGGAAGGCTGTTCAACCGCTGCAGCCCGCCGGGTCCCGCTTCCGCGACGCTGTACTGGAACACATGCACCAACTCATGCCCCAGCACGTGGTCATTGTCCGCATAGATACCCGTGAACGGCATCACGACGCGGGTGCGCAGGCCTTCGGTAACACCGCCCGTGCCCTCCGACAGCTCCTCGCCCACCACATTCGTCTGCTGGAAGTCCGGCTGGTCAGCGTAGAACACCACGGACTTGCGATCGAACGTGTGCCGGAAACTGTCGGAGTGCCGCGCGTACCAGCGCTCCGCCAGGCGCCCTGCGTCGTGCACGACGAGCGATTCCGCCGGGTAAAAGTACAGGTCGAAATGCGAGGTCCGCATGATGCGGAAATCGAAATGTTCGTACTGCACCTTGTTGCGGCCGAAATACTGTGCTCCCCCGCTTTCGGGGAGTCCAACTGAGAGCGCACCTAGCAATGCAAGCAGCATTGCCGGGCGGAGAGTGGAACGGGTCATCGGTCAGTCCCGCGGTCTCACCGCAACTGAAGGTCGTATCAGGAGCGCCGCACGAGCGGCGTCATCTGTTAAAGGGGCAATCTTGGTGCCCCGTTCCACACCACACCCAGCGGCGAACGTCACTCCACCCGCCCGCACCCTCGCAGATACCCCATACCGCCACCCTCGGGTCCGCTCGCCGAAACCTCGACACGCGCACTGCCTTGCACAAGCAGGCTATATGAGAGGCGCGACGGCTGCAGCATGGAGACACCATGCGCACGTCACCCCCTGTGTTGCCTCCGCCATCGGAGCACGCGCAGCAGTACAAGGCCAGCTGGTTCGATTCGCTGCTGGGAGGTGTTCCGCCATTCGGCGCACTCGCCGGGAGAAGCGCGCGCGGGTGGCCCTTCCAGGCCTCAAGGCCCGGCTCGATACGGGCCCCGCGAAAGGCATCGATCGCTAGTCGAACGAATCTGGGCGCCGCTGGCGCTTGGTGTCGCCGCGTTTCTTCTTCTCGCTGATCCTGGCCTCCTTGGCGCCTCGGGAAGGCTTCGTTGCCTTCCGGCGCTTCTGGACAACGAGTGCTCCATTCACCAGCTCGATCAGCCGTGCTTCAGCTGCCTCGCGGTTCTGCAACTGGCTGCGACGCGCACTGGAAACGACGCGAATGAATCCCGCTCCATCAATCCGGGATGAGAGCCTGGCTTCCACTTGGCTTCGATCTGCTTCGTCCAGCGCGGTGGTCGTCCGCACATTCCACGTCAGCTCGATCCGCGTGGACGACGTGTTGACATGTTGTCCCCCGGCCCCGCCGGCCCGGCTAGCTTTGTAGTTCAACTCGCTCAGCGGTATTGTCCGGCCGCCGGAAAGCTCCAACCCGATCTCAGTCCCCATTCGTAACCCCGTACCCCGCCGATCGTCTCTGGCAGGTAGCTATGGCAGAATGCCAG
>JACMOE010000030.1 GCA_014378185.1 Gemmatimonadaceae bacterium
GACGTTGCGGAGTGAGGCAACTTAAAAAAGGAAGAGATCCGCCGCGGCGCGCGTGACAGCGATGCGACCGCTGCCGCTCGCGGTGGGCCACGGCGCCACCAGGCCGAGTCGCCGATACATCTGTCCGCCGACGAAGACGCCACTGTGGCAGCTCGCACAGCCTGTCCGAACAAATGTGGCCAGCCCGACCCGCTCGGCCTGCGTGAGGGCGGCATTGTCGCCTGCGAGATAGGCATCCCAGCGCGAGGGCGTGACGAGACCACGCTCGAAGGCGCCGATGGCTCGCCCGACTTTGTCGTATGTGATCAGCGCCGGTTGGCCGGGATTACGCCGCGGCGAATGCCGCACGGTACGTCGCAGAGGCCTGCAGATGCTCGAGCACGGCGGTCGCACTCGGCATCCTCATCTCAAAGGCATTCAGGATCGCCCCTTGGCCTGTTCTTCGACGCTCGACGCGCGCCCGTCCCAGAACTGCGCGAGATGCCCTGCTGCGTTGTACACGGTGGGGGCATTGCGCCCGCCAACATGCCCGACGCTTCCGAAGCTCACCCGTCGACCGTCAGCGCCGTAGCGGTTCAGTGCGTGACAGGTGTTGCACGACAGATCATGTCCGTTTGACAAGAGCGTCTCGTAGAACAACCGTCGGCCGAGCGCCACTTCTGCAGGCGGGTTCGGTGTACCGGTCGCCGCCATCACGGACGGCAACACCGCGAACATCGACAGCTCCGCACGCGTCAGCAGCACCGGTGTGCCGGTGGCAACGGCGGGGCGCGATGATCGCGCGCTCGCGCTGTCCATCCCTTCTGGGGGAGGGGCGGCGCGACCACAGGCACCCAGTGTCGCTGCGACGATCAGCGGCAACGCGGTCATCGCCATGGTGCCGAACGGCCGCCGCAGCAGTCGCAGGACGAGCAGGACCAGCACGGCACACGTTGCGGCGACGACGAGACCGGAGGAGGGGATAGCCAGCCACGCCAAGGATTCCTTGGCGGCCCCGGTGCTGCCAAGACCCGGAGCCCGGGCGCCGGCCCAGACCCAGAAGAGCGAGTAGCCGAGACTGCCTGCGCCTGCCGCAGCGCTGATCGTGCGCGACAGCAGCGGTCGCACGCCGAGCAGGACAACGATCATCGTGAGGGCCACGGCGGTCGTACCCAGCGCGCCGGCGTGCAGGTGCGAGCGCTGCATGTAGGTCCACGACTTCGCGAGCACGCTCTTCATCACGGTCGTGTCGCCGTTGTAGATCGCAGCAGGTGCTGCCGCCGCCGATGCCTCCAATCGGGACGTGATGGCCTCTTCGTTCAAGCCGAAGACGACACCGAGGCCGAAGCCCAGCAGCAGTGTCAGTGCGGCGAGGAGCAAGCCGGGCAACACCGCGCGCAGCAGGTCGTCATGCGGCGCGGAGGTCGTGAATGTCGTGCTCATTATTGCACTCTGTGCCACAAGGCACCTGGCGAGAGACGTGGTGGAAGTGTATCAGTCGCAGAAGGTGTGCACCATGCATGCAGTGTCGTGGATCACGCGGTGCATTGCAATCGAGCCGGACGATGGCGCGTGCGCAGCGTCAGGCATCAGATGACGTTCTTGAGAGTGTGCGCGGTGTACCCTTCATGATGCGTGAGTGTTGCCTCGCGATTCGCCGCTGCGCGCTGCGCGCGTCACCTCTGAATTATCCGGATGACAGCACCAGCACTGCTCGTATGGATCGCGTTGGCAATCGTCGTCCAGCTCGGGCTCGGTATCATGTTCGCTGTGCGCGAGCACGGACCACGCGATGTGCCGATGGTTACCGTTCGCGACGCGGAGGCCGCGTGGGAGGGCCTTCGTCGTTTTCGTGTTGCGGCGCGCACGCTGGAGGATCCGTCGGGAAGTCAGTGCTCGTTCCATCTCGTTCCGGTGGATGGCCTCCCGTTGCCGGCATTCATGCCCGGCCAGTTTCTGA
>JACMOE010000305.1 GCA_014378185.1 Gemmatimonadaceae bacterium
AGCCCTCGTCGGCCACGGCGAGCAGGTCGCCCGCACGCGCGTTGTCGCGCACGTGCCAACGGGGCGGCGTGTCCGCACGCAGGTACGCGTGTGCGTGGGCCAATCCGGCGTCGAGCACGGCCCGAGCGCGAGCCAGCCGTGCGGTGTCACCATTGAACCAGAGCGAGATCGTGGGGCCGTTGTCGCTCACCTCCATGTGCGTGGTATCCACGCCGCCGCGCACCAGCAGGTCCGCGATGGACACGACATGACCACGCGTGATCTCCGCCATGCCGTGGTCCGACACGAGCACGATGTTCACGCTGTCGGCGAACGGGAGCATGGCGAGACTATCGCGCAGCAGGCGAAGGACGTTGTTCACTGATCGCACCGCCACCGAGGTGTGCGGACTATCGGGACCGTAGTGATGCGTCGTGTCGTCCACTTCGCTGAAGTACAGGAGCACCAGGTGCGGGCGATCGGCGGGCGGAAGTCGAAGCCATGCGATCGCGCCATTCACCCGCGTAGCATTGGGCACCTTGCCGTTGTAGGTGACCACATGGCTTGGCCGCACTCCGCCGATGGCCGCTTCCGAACCCGGCCAGAAGTACGTGCCCGACTTCACGCCATTGCGCTCGGCGGTCACCCAGATCGGCTCGCCACTGTACCAGCTGCCGTCGCGTACCGCGGACGGGCCACCGCTGCGATACCATGCGCGACGCGCCGGATCGTAGAAGGCGTTGCCGACGATGCCGTGATGACCGGGATACAGTCCCGTGACGAGGGTGTAGTGATTGGGAAAGGTCTTCGAGGGGAACGAGGACACGAGCGCCGCGGCGCGAACGCCAGCGGCCGCGATGTCAACGAAGGCCGACGGCTGAAAGCGATCGATGTAGTCGTGGCGGAACGCGTCGAACGACACGAGCACTACATACGGATGGGCCGCATCGCGATGTGCCGGCTGGGGCGCCACGCGAGCGCAGCCCATCGCGGTCGTGGCCGCGCCGGCCAGCGCGACAAGGCGGCGCAGCGTTGAGCGCATCGCCAATCAGACCGACGCGCGAATCGTCGCGAGTCGCTCGGCGGCGCGCTTGAGCGTGTCGTACTTCTTGCAGAACGCGAAGCGAACCAGCGAGCGCCCCATCGCCTTGTTCGCCGGCGAGTAGAAGCTGGAACCAGGAACACTCGCGACGCCGATTTCCTCCGTCATCCACTTTGCGAAGCTGACGTCGTCCATGTCGCTGAGCCCCGAGAAATCGGCCAGCACGTAGTAGGCGCCTTCGGGTTGCGTGAACGTGAAGCCGGCATCGGTGAGTGAATCACACAACAGGCTGCGGCGGGAGCGATAGTCCAGCGCCATGTGGTTGTAGTAGTCGGCGTCGAAGTGCATGCCCACGGCACCGGCGGCCTGGAGCGGTGCCGGTGCGCCAACCGTGAGAAAGTCGTGCACCTTGCGGATGGCGTCGGTCTGCGCCTCCGGCGCGACCGTGTAGCCGAGCCGCCAGCCGGTGCAGCTGAATGTCTTGGAGAGACCGGAGATGGTGATGGTGCGCTTGCGCATTTCCGGCCATGTGGCCATGACGTGATGTTCGCCCGCGTACCGGATGTGCTCGTAGATCTCATCGGTGATGACCCAGACGTCGTGCTTGATGCACAGTTCGGCGATCATCGTCATCTCGGCGCGCGTGAACACGCGACCGGTGGGATTGTGCGGCGTGTTGAGGATGATTGCCTTCGTGCGTTTCGTGAACGCCTTGGCCAACCGTGCAGGATCGAGCGTCCAGTGCGGGCGCTCGAGAGGCACGAAGGTGGGGATGGCGCCGGCGAGAATAGCGTCAGGCCCGTAGTTCTCGTAGAAGGGCTCGAGGACGATCACCTCGTCGCCCGGATCGATGAGCGCGAGGAACACCGCGGCCATGGCTTCCGTTGCGCCGCAGGTGACGGTGACCTCGCGGTCGTGATCGACCTGCATGTCGTAGAACCGCCGGTACTTCTCGGCGATCGCGATGCGGAGCGCTGAGCTGCCCCAGGTGATGGCGTACTGGTTGATGTCCCCGTGAATCGCCGCGCACGCCGCATCCTTCATCGGCTCGGGCATTGGAAAGTCGGGAAACCCCTGCGCGAGGTTGACTGCCTCGTGCTGGTTGGCGATGCGGGTCATCTCGCGGATGACGGATTCAGTGAAGCTGGCGGTTCTGCGGGCAGCAAGCATGTGCGGAGTGTGGGGCGGGGAATCAGGAATGGCTAGTATGGCGCGTCGCAGTGCACTGTGCACCGTATGCCATGTGCCGTGGTTCTACTTGTACTCACGCTACTGGCTCCTACGTACTCGCGTCTGCCGTTCGTACTCGCCGTTTACCGTCCCCCAATCTTCGCCAACGCCGCCCGTATCAACTCGGGTGCCGACGCGCCCTTCGCCCCGCTCTCGAGCGCCGCCCGCACCGCCTTCTCCGCATCGACATTCGAATAGCCGCGCGACACCAGCGCCCGAATGGCGTCGTCCGTATTCGGCATTCCGCCGCGCCGCACACCGGACTCCACGCCAGACACCTGCAGTTGATCCAGCTTGTCGGCGAGATCGAGAATCATCTGCTCCGCCTTCTTCCGGCCCACGCGCGGCACCGATTGAAGCACCGCAATGTCCTTTTCTCGAATGGCGCGCACG
>JACMOE010000306.1 GCA_014378185.1 Gemmatimonadaceae bacterium
CGCCGCCGGGCGTGTCACGGCCTTCGGCCGGGTGCGGGACGCCATGACGCGGGGGCGCCCGGCGGGTGGCTCCTAGGCAGCACCCCGTCCCGAGCGCATATTCGACAGTGATGGCACTCCGACTCATCAGTCCCGACGGCACGCAGTCGTTCGACCTTCGCGATGGCGTTCCGCTCATCGTCGGTCGCGCGCCCACGTGCGACCTGCCGGTGTTCGATCCCACGATTTCCCGGCGACATGCCGAGATCGTCGCCGATGGCGATACGCTGCGCCTGCGCGACCTGGGCTCGAGCAACGGCACGTTCGTCAACAGCCTCAGGGTGGAGCAGCACGTTGCGGCACCAGACGACCTGATCGCCTTTGGCAAGGTGCCGTTTCGCCTCACGTCGTATGCCGCGCTGGTGATGGAAGCGGTGGCCACGCCCGGGCCGGCTCCGGCGGGTGCGACGATCGTGCGTCAGATCCCCATGCGGCATTCCGACGGAGGCCTCGGATTCATGGGCTCGCCGGCGACCGCGCCCGCCAACCTCACGCGCATTGGCGCCATCCCCGTGGCGATGTCCACGGCGGACAAGAACCAGCTGAAGCTGGCAACGCTGCTGGAAGTCTCGAAGGGACTGACGCGCGCGGTGGACGTGGACACGATCCTCGACAAGATCGTGGGCTACGCGTACCAGACCCTCGAGGTGGATCGCGTGGCCATCCTGCTCTGCGATGCCAATGGCGAACTCACCCCGAAAATCTCGCGCGACAAGCGCGGCGGCGATGCGCCTCGTGCGGTTCCGCAGTCGATCGCCCGGAAGGCCATGGCGGAGAAGGTTGCGCTGCTGTCCGACAACGCGGGCGAGGATACGCGATTCGGCGGGCAATCCATCCTCATGCAACAGGTGCGCTCGGCCATCTGCGCACCGCTCATCGGCAGCGAAGATCGCGTGCTCGGCGTGCTCTACGTGGACAATCCGAGCATCACGCACCGGTTCAGTGACGAGGACCTCGAGTTCCTCGTGGCGTTCGCCGGCATCGCGGCCGTCGCCATCGAGAACTCGCAGTTCGCCGAACGCATCCGGCGCGAGGGCATCGTGCGGAGCAATTTCGAGCGGTACTTCGCGCCGCAGCTCGCCGCGCGTATCGCGAGCTCGCCAGAGGCACTGCGGCTTGGCGGCGACAAGCGGCCCGTTGCGGTGTTGTTCAGCGACATCCGCGGCTTTACGGCACTGTCGGAGACGATGAATCCCGACGCCATGGCGACGCTGTTGACCGAGTACTTCACCGAGATGGTGGAGTGCGTGTTCCGCCACGGCGGCACGCTCGACAAGTTCATCGGCGACGCGGTGATGGCGCAGTGGGGCGCCCCTATCGGGAGTGACGATGACGCCGACCAGGCGATGGCGGCGGCCATCGAGATGATGGCGGAACTCCGCACGCTGAACGTGCGCTGGGCGGCCGAAAATCGGCCGACGCTGCAGATCGGCATCGGTCTGAATTATGGCGAGGCGTTCGCCGGCAACATCGGCTCCGAGCGGCGACTGGAATTCACCGTCATTGGTGACACCGTGAACACCGCGAGCCGGCTGTGCGGGAAGGCGGATGCTGCTGAAATCCTGATTTCCGACGAGATGCGCAAGGCGCTCACCAACCCGCCGCTGCTCGACGAGTGCCCGCCCATGGAGCTCAAGAACAAGAGCCAGCCGGTGAAGGTCTACCGCGTCCGCACCGAATGATCCAGCGCGCGCTCCCCGCCGGGTACGTGCGTGTCACGGCGGGGCGGAATGCCGTGGTGGTGCGTGACGACCTGGTGGAGGATGCGCGCGCGCTGCTTGCGGACGGCAACCTGTATGAAGCTGCCGCGCGCGACCTGGCCGCTCGCACGTTGCGGGGGCGCGGGACGGCATATGCCATCGCGCTGCCGGTGTCGGGGTTGCGAGTGGTGGTTCGGCGCAACCGGCACGGCGGGCTGCTGGCCCCACTTACGCGCGACTTCTTTCTTCCACCCACGCGCGCGCCACGTGAATTGGCGACCTCGCTACGACTGGCCGCTGCTGATGTGCGCACTCCTGCCGTGGTGATGTACGGCGTGGACCGGGCGTATGTCGCGTTGAGGCGC
>JACMOE010000307.1 GCA_014378185.1 Gemmatimonadaceae bacterium
CACTCGCCTGCTGGGTGGAGAGATCGATCGCCTGGATCAACTCCACGGTGGAACGACCGATCACCGGCCCGCCGCCGATCGACCACTTGTCGGTGAGCTGATAGGAGATGTTCGGCTGCGCGTAGATCGTCTGCAGCGCAGCCTTCTTCGCCGAAAAGCGTCCGGGGAAGTTGTCGCTCCACTGGGAGGTGAGCCCATAGGGCACATACACACCCATGCCGTAGGCCAGCTTGCTGCCGGCGCCGCGGTAGTTGGCAAAGAGGTGCGGCACGACGGCCGTGGGAACTTCACCCTTGTAGGTGACGAACGTCGTGTCCTGAATGAAGTCGCCGTCGATCTTGATCACAGCGGCGCCGCCGAGAAACGACAGGCCAGTCTTCCGCGGCATGGCGCCGGGGTTCCAGTAGATCGTCGACGCGTCGGCGCACGGGGCGCCGGTGTTCGCGAAGCCGCGCGACAGCGCGCAGCTACCGATCTCGTTCAGTCCGAACGCCTGGGCGCTGGCAACGGACGGAAGCGCGATCAGGGCGAGCGCGAGAGTGTACCGTGAGGCACGGTGGAGCGTCATCTCCATCCTCCTGGGGGGGAAACGGCTAGGTCGGGGCGCACGAGCGGTGCCTTGTCGGCACGGGGGGACTCGAGAGGGGACATACGAGTGCCGAGCAGGACCCGAGACTAATAATAGGACGAGGAGCGCGACTTTGTCACACGGCTTGCCTGTATGCTGCCGACCGGTTCGCCTACCCTGGCCGATTGATCTCGGCCCGATCCCACAGTCTCTGCCAAGCATGACCACCGCACCCCTGTCCGTTCGACTGCTCGGCCCCCCCGTGTCTGGCGCCGACCGCGTGTTCACGCCGGAGGCTCTGTCCTTCGTTGCTGCGCTGCAGCGGCGCTTCGACCGCACGAGGCGTGACCTCGTTGCTGCGCGGCGGGCGCGTCGCGCCCAGCTCGGCGCGCACCCTGCCGGCCAGGCGCTCGATTTTCCCGCCGCGACGGAGGCCGTACGACGCGCGGAGTGGTTCGTGGCTCCGGCGCCCACCGATCTGAACGACCGGCGGGTGGAGATCACCGGCCCCGTCGATCGCAAGATGATGATCAATGCGCTCAACTCGGGCGCCCGGGTCTTCATGGCGGACCTCGAGGATTCCTGCTCCCCGACCTGGCGGAACGTGGTGGAGGGGCAGGTGAACCTGATGGACGCGGTGCGCCGCACGCTCTCACTCGACGTCCGCGGCAAGTCGTATGTGCTCGCCGAGCACACCGCAACGCTCGTCGTGCGTCCGCGTGGCTGGCATCTGGACGAGCCGCGGATGCTGATCGACGGCGCGCCGGCGTCGGCGAGTCTCGTGGACTTCGGACTCTATTTCTTTCACAATGCCACGGAGCTGCTGGCGCGCGGCAGTGGGCCCTACTTCTACTTGCCGAAGCTGGAAAGCCATCTGGAGGCGCGCCTCTGGAACGCTGTCTTCCTCGCCGCGCAGGAGGCGCTCGGCCTTGCGCGCGGGTCCATCCGCGCCACGGTGCTCATCGAGACGCTCCCCGCGGCGTTCGAGATGGACGAGGTCCTGTACGAGCTACGCGAACATGCGGCGGGACTGAACGCCGGCCGCTGGGACTACCTCTTCAGCTTCATCAAGACCTTTCGCGATCGCGCGGACAAGGTACTTCCCGACCGCGCACAGCTCACGATGACGGTGCCCTTCATGCGCGCGTATGCCGAACGGCTCGTGAGCGTCTGTCACCGGCGGGGGGCGCATGCAATTGGCGGTATGGCCGCATTCATTCCCAGCCGACGCGACGCGGCGGTGAACGCGCGCGCGCTGGCGAAGGTGCGCGAGGACAAGGAGCGGGAGAGTGCCATGGGCTCCGATGGCACCTGGGTGGCACACCCGGACCTCGTGCCAGTGGCCGCCGAGGTCTTCGATGCGGTGCTCGGCGATCGTCCGCACCAGAAGTCGCGCGTGCGCGATGATGTTTTCTCCACAGCGGACATGCTGGTCGATGCCGACGTCCCCGGCGGGCGCGTGACCGCCGAGGGAATTCGCATGAACGTGGAAGTCGCGCTGCTGTACATCGAGGCCTGGCTGCGAGGCTCGGGCGCGGTGGCCATACACAACCTGATGGAGGACGCCGCGACGGCGGAAATTTCGCGTACGCAGCTGTGGCAATGGATTCGCCATGGTGCCTCCATCGACGGCGGCGGTATCATGACGCGCGAGTACTACCTCGCGGTGCGCGGGGAGGAACTGACCCGACTGGCGGCGGCCAGCGATGCGGGGAGCCGTCTCGGGGATGCGGTCGCGCTGCTGGATGCTCTGGTGCTACAGGATGAATTCGAGGAATTCCTTACGCGACCCGGTAGTCGCCTGCTCGACCAACCATCGCCGTCGTGATCGGCAGCAGCCGAGTCATGGGCGGACGGTGAGCGACACGTAATAGCGCCATTCCTTGGTGATCGGCGCATCGAGGGCGCGCGCGAAGCCCGCGAGCACGTCCACATCCGGCGTGCCGAGCGCGGGAACAGCTGCCACGCGCTCGTGAATCTCCAGGCCGTAGCTGCGCAGCGAGGGCCGGAACAGGTCCGGACTCGCGCCGGCGTAGAACAGCTCCACAGGCGAGATGGGGACGGCGAGGCGGAAGGAGCTGAAGGATGTGGAAACGGCGCTACCCACGGGATAGGCAGGGGCGTCCACTCGACGCGCGTCGAGGTTGGGATCGATCAGGGGCGACGCGAAGCCGCCGATGACAAAGCGCTCCCTGTCGCTGCCATCTCCGCCTCCCGTGGTGCCGTACGCGACGCGCAGCGTGGTGAGTGACCCCGAGCCCGATCCCACGCCGAAGAAGAAGGAACTCCGCTGGCGATGATACGCGTCCCCGCCAGTGCTTCCGAACTCCCCAAGCGCGCTGAATTGCTCCACGTAGCGCAGTTCCTCGTCGCGCTGGCGACCCACAACAGTGAATGCCGCGACCGCTGCCGCACGGGTCCTGCTTGGAAATGCGAGCGAATGCTGGCGCTCAGCGAGCAGGCCGAACTGTCCGGCCAGCTCGCCGCCATCGATCGCCCGCGTACGCTGGAGTCGGACTGCGCCGCCGGAACGCGTGAGATCGAGGCCATCTTTGAACGCATCGGCAAAGCGGGCGGAGGGTGCCTCGTGCGAGCTCCACACGTTGAGGATGCTTTCCGTTCGCGCGCCATGCCACGCGGCGGTGAGGGCAACCCCCGCCGGCATGGCGCCGGCGCCCACCGCTGCCAACCCCTCGATCCCCAACCGCCCCACGGGATCGCTGCGCAGAATGCCGAGCAGCAGCGAGGATCCGCCGCCACCAGTGTTGATACCCGGAAAATACCGATATCGCGACGGCCCGGCGCCATAGGTTCGTTCCGCACCAACCGCGGAGCGGGCGGGACGACGGCTGGAGTCTGACGCCGCGGGCAATACCCGGGGCGGCAGGATGGGCGACAGCGAATCGACGAGGGCGAGGTAGAGCGGCGCCAAGGCGTTCCTGGCGCGAATGATGGACGAGCTATCGGGGCGGATGCGGCGAAGGTCGTAACCACCTGCTTCGAGGGAGAGGAACCAGATGGTTCCATCCGGCGCCACGTCGGGCGCCACGGCTGCGCCCGTGACCACGGTGAGACGGGTGGTGCGCGTCGTCGGGTCCAGCCGCTCGAGGTTGGCGACACCGCCAGCCTCCGATGTGGCGACGATCGTCCGGCCGTCGGTGTCGAAGGTCGCGTCGGAGCGCGTGACGCCGTCGTCGGGATCCGCGTAGCGCGAGCTGCCGTCGTCCGCCGACACCCGAACGACCCGCCAACGGTCACCCGCCTGTTCCGACACCACGATCTGGCCGGTGGTACGCGACACGCGCGGACGGTAGAAGTTGTGTGTGGCGCTGCCTGGCGCGAGCACACGGAGCTGACCCGTGCGCAGGTCGATGCGCACGAGGTCGCACCAACCGCGGTCACAGCGCACCGCTGCGGCCCATCGACCGTCCGGCGAAGGATCGGGATTCCGTACCGCCGCGCCCGTGGTGACCCGAACCAGCGTGCCATCCTCGGCGCTCCACATGAACACGTCGGGCCGCAACGTGCCGTCGCTCATGGGCATCCGCCGCGTCACGAGCAGGTGCTTGTTATCGGCCATCCATCTGGGCGACTCGTACGGCGCCCCGTCGGTTGGCACGAGGGAGATGATGGTGTGTCTGGTGGGAGGATAGAACGAGCGATCCGGTACATCGTCGGGATCGCGCGCCAGCGTGAACGCGCGCCGTGCGGCGGCCAGGGTGTCCGGCTCGTCTGCCGTGAACCACACCACGAGTTCGCTGGGGGTTGTCACATGGCGGACGACGAGTGCAACGAAGCGGCCGTCTGGAGAAATGGCGGGATCGCCCGTCTCGCGGATGAGCCGCTGCACCAGCGTTCCGGGCACGTACGCATCCCGATGAATGGTGCGCTCGAACGCGAGGGCGTCCGCGGTGAGTTCGGCGACGAATTTCTGGTACAGGATGGACGGTGGATCTCCGTACACTCCCGCGAAGGCGTCGTCGGACGGTCGCACCTTCTTTGCCGTCATTCGCTGCCAGAGGGCCGTGACGCTGGAGTCGCCCTCGCGACGGGCGAGCCACTCGAGGAAGGCCGAACCGGCGAGATAGGCAAAGTTTCCGGTTTGAAACGGGCCAGTCGCGCTCAACTGCCCATAGCCCGGCAGCCGTCCCTCGAGCGCGAACTGCCGGAGAATGGCCGCCCGCCATGCATGATTGGGCCGTCCCGATCCGGTCACTCGGCCTTCGACGTACGTGGCATACCCTTCCAGCACCCAGCGCGGCGCCTCCGGGGCGATAGGACCCAACGGAACGGGGGACAGCGACTGGTAGAGCTGCTGCAAGCGGTTGCGCGACGGCCGGTTCAGGTGTGCGACATGCGCAAACTCGTGTGTTGCCACCATCTCGCCCCAGACGCGAAAGCTTCCGATCTCCTCACGGGGAGTCGGAGGGGTGGGATACAGGATGATCGTGGGCGCGTCCAGCGTGGTGTACGCAGCACCATTGGCTTCGTTGAACGGGTCGTCGACCACGATATGCACGCGCCGAGGCGGGACGAACCCCACGACCCGCCCGACCTGCTCGCGCACACCCTCCATGCGGCTCGCGAGCGCGAGCGTCCACTCGCGGTAGCGCTCCGGAAAATGAAAGACGAAGGTGTCGGTTTCGACGCTCCGCCAGTCCAGCCACGGACGAACACCCTGTGCCTGCACAGGCTGCAGCGCGGTGCAGGTGGCCCACAGCAGCAGGGCGTGGCGCAGATATCGGCGCACTAAACATGGAAGGGACGCGTGCTCGAAGCGCGCGTCCCTCATGAGAGTCCCAGCCCGGACGTCCTGGCCTGTTCAGCCACGCACGGAGGACTTTCCGCTAAGCCGATCCTGCAACCACGTGAGCGGAACCAGGAACAGCGGCGTAAGGACCACACCGAGCAGCGTGTTGATCCATATCAGGCCGATATAGAAGCAGCAGAGGCCCAATCCGACCCAGAGAATGCCCAGCGGTCCGTGAGTTTCCAAGAGAGTGCTCCTGTCGCCGTGAAATCCGACCTGACGGCGTGAAGATAGCGAAGGGCGCGGAGCGGAACCAGAGGGCAGCCCATCGCACCCCCACAGGCAACGCGGCTGTATATTTCGTGATGCATCACGATCCCACGCGGGCCGTGCTATCGGCTGCTCGGCGCGCTGCCCGGACGCCGCACGCGCCGCTGTTGCTCGCCATCTCCGGTGGGCTCGTTTCGATGGTGCTGCTGAGCGCATTGTCTGCGGTGGCGCGCCGGAGCATTGCGGCCGTGGCCACCTTCGATCATGGCACGGGCCCGAGCGCGACGCACGCCGTTGGCCTGGTGAGCGACGTCGCTGCCATGGCGGGCTTGCCGGTGGTGATCGGCCAAATGGGCGCGGACGACGGCGCGTCGGCGCGCGAGGCGACATGGCGTACGGCGCGTCACCAGTTTCTGCGCGAGGCGGCGTCTCGACTGGGCGCGCGAGTCGTCACCGCTCATACCGAGGATGACCAGATCGAGACCGTGCTGATGCGGATCATGCGTGGCACCGGTGGGCGCGGCATTGCGGCGCTGTACGCCGAGGGAAGCGTCATGCGTCCGTTCGTGACGCTACGCCGCGGAATGCTGGAGGACTACGCCGGCGCTGCCTCCGTGACCTGGGTGGATGATCCGAGCAACCAGTCGCGGGCGCACGCGAGGAACCGCGTGCGGCACGACCTGCTGCCCGCACTCCGCGCCGTGTCGCCAGGTCTGGATGGCCAGCTCCTCGATGCGGCGCGCCAGTCGGCGCGGCTCCGGCTCGACGTGGATGCCTTCGTCGACCGTGTGGTCTGTCCGCGCCTCGACGCACATCGCCTTGTGGTGGCAGCCGGTGACTTGAAGGGATATGATCGCGAGTCGC
>JACMOE010000308.1 GCA_014378185.1 Gemmatimonadaceae bacterium
CGAATCCCGGGTCGGCGCGCGTGGCCCTGGAGCTGTTGACGCACGCGGGCGCTGGCCGGCAGCGCGTCGCCGTGCTCGGCACGATGCTCGAGCTGGGCCACCACGCCGACCGGTTGCACGACGAGGTCGCCGCCGCGGCGCTCGCCGAGCCGATCGAGCTGGTGATCGGCGTCGGCGCGTTTGCGGACGCGCTGGCGCGGGTCGCGCCGGGCGACACACGCGTGGCCGGTGGCGCCGATCCGGACAGCGCGTGGAATGCGTTGCGTTCGCGCCTCGCTCCCGACGCGGTTATTCTGCTCAAGGGGTCGCGTGGCGTCCGCCTGGAGCGGATGGTTCCCATGATCACGGAGTGGGCCGCTTCGCACTGACGTCCGCCGCTCGTCGATTCACCCACGCTTCCTGCCTGGATTTCACGTGCTCTACTACCTGTTCATCCCGCTCGTACCGCAGTACCACGCGCTGAACGTGTTCAACTACATCACGTTCCGCGCAGCGGGTGCCGCCGTCACCGCCATCCTGCTGAGCTTCATGGTGGGACCGCTGATCATTCGACAGCTGAACGTGGAGGCGAACTACCAGGTGGTGCGCGAGGGAACGCCCGACACCCACGTCATCAAGGGGACGACCCCCACCATGGGCGGGCTCATCTTTCTCTTTTCGGCGCTCGTCGCCACGGTGCTCTGGGCACGGCTGTTCAGCCGGTACGTGCTGCTGTCGCTGTTCGTGACGGCAGCCATGGGTGCGATCGGCTTTCTCGACGACTCGCTCAAGCTCAAGCAGAAGCGCCTCGGGCTCAAGAACGAAGGGCTCGTGGAGCGCTACAAGTTGATCGGGCAGGTGAGCATCGGGCTCGTGCTGGGGATCTACCTCTGGCTCTTTCCGCTCTCGCCGGAGCTGGGCGGTGCGTCCACCACGCTGCCGTTCTACAAGTACCTGCTGATCACCTTCAGCTTCCCCGTGCTCTACGTGCTGTTCGTCACCTTCATTCTGACCGGTGTCAGCAATGCGGTGAACATCACCGACGGCCTCGACGGGCTCGCGGCGGGCACGAGTGCGATTGCCTTCGCGACGCTGGCGATCTTCGCGTATCTGATCGGCCGCGTGGACACCACCCGGTACCTGGGCATCTTCTACCTGCAGCATTCCGGCGAGCTCACCGTGTACTGCATGGCGATGGTCGGGGCACTCATCGGCTTCCTGTGGTTCAACACCTATCCGGCGCAGATCTTCATGGGCGACACCGGCTCGCTCGCGCTGGGCGGAGCGCTCGGAGCGGTGGCGATTCTGCTCAAGTCCGAGTTCCTGCTCGTGTTCGTCGGTCTGGTCTTCATCATGGAGACGGTGTCGGTGATCCTGCAGCGCTTCGTCTTCAAGTATCACAAGCGGCGACACGGGCTCGAGTACGCGCAGAAGAACCGCGTCTTCCTCCGCGCGCCGCTCCATCACCACTATGAGGTCAAGGGGTGGAGCGAGCAGCAGACGGTCGTGCGCTTCTGGATCATCGGGATTATCGGCGCCTTCCTGGCGATCAGCACACTCAAGTTGCGCTGACGATGCCGGTCCGCTCGCTCACGGAAGCGCTGCCTGCCGCCTGGACGCGCGGACAGATCAGCATCGTCGGCCTCGCGCGCAGCGGACGCGCCGCCGCGGAGCTGGTGCGGCGCGCCGGTGCCGATGTGTACGCGAGCGATGCGGGATCGGGCGACGCAGTGGAGCATGCGGCCACCGCGCTCAGGCATCTCGATGTCGTCGTGCAGACGGGAGGCCACGACCTGGAGCGCATCGCGCACAGCGCGCTCGTCATCGCGAGCCCAG
>JACMOE010000031.1 GCA_014378185.1 Gemmatimonadaceae bacterium
ACCGGGCCGTCGCCCAAGTTTTGCCTGGGCGCCAGGCCACTCTCGCGATAGTAGAGCAGTTCCTCCGCCACGTCACTCCACCCCCCGTTGAGCCACGTAGCCTCGAACTCCGTGGCGGCCGTATTGATGTAAAAGCGCCGGCTGCCGTTGATGAGGTGCTGGAACTCGTGCGCCACGACACTCGTGGTGAGGCTGTCCACGAAGCCGGTGCGCCGGATGTTGCCGTTCACCACGCCGGCGGGATCCGGCGCGAGCAGGTAGAACATTTCGCCTTCGTTGCTGCCGACACAGTTGTTCAGGGTATCGGGGTCCACCTTGGGAAACAGGTCGCGCGGATTGAAGAAGCCGCCGACGAAATAGGACGCGCTCGGGGGCGTGAGCTCGTTCACCGTTCGGGTGAAGATGAGCGCGACACGACCGTTCGCATCGATGTCCGACGGAGCGCCGAAGGCACCAACGTCCAGCGGATAGACGAGGGTGTCGAACCTGGCAGCCACGCGCTGATAATCCGCCGTGACGAACCCACCCGCGGGGTTGAGCGTATCCGCCAGCACGATGGACCGTGTACCAAGCGCGGTCACACGCAGCGCGTGATTGGTGGGGCTCTTGCAGTTGTTCGCGGCCACGTTCAGCGTCACCAGGTCGCCCACCGCAAGTGTGCCGGGGAGCGCCGATGCACGAGCACCTGCGTTGCCGCTGGTGCCGGACAGTGAACGCAACGGCTGGAAGCGGCGCGCCGCGCGCGCACTCGCAAAGCTCCGGTGCTCCGCTCGGGCCTTCGCCAGCAGGGACAGGTGGAACGATTCATCCAGCTGAAGCTGGGAATTGGCGCTCTCGGCGATCGCTGACCGCACCGCAAAGGACGACGCCGGCACGAGGGACGGATTGGGTGCCGTACCCAGCCCGTTGCCCGTGATGGACACCGGGTACGAGCTCACCTGGTCAACGGAGCTGTTGAACGCGACGAGCGCGAACTCCGCCCCAGCGGCCGAACCGGAGAGACACCCGTACTGCGCTCCGGAAAAAGTCTGGACGTCGCCGATCGCCATCGTCGTCGTGCCCACCAGGCCCGTGCAGCTCGACGCGCCCGCTGGCAGTACGGTGACCGTGGTCGTATCCGCCTTGCCGCTCACAGCCGAAATGACCAGCGTGCTTCCGCCCTGCCGCAAGGCCTTCACCAGGCCACTCGCGTCCACGCTCACGAGCGTCGGATCGGTGGCGCTGAAATTGATGGTGCTCGGCGGCACGGGGTTGCCGTACAGGTCCTGCGCCGTGACGCTCACGCGCGCGGTGTCACCGATGTAGACGAAGCGCACAGTCCTGGGCGCCACGACCACCGACTTCACCGCCCCAGCCACCCCGGTGAATTCGTAGGACACGCCCGTTGCGACGCCGGCCGCCTGCGCCGTGGCGCTCACCGTGCCGGCGATGGTGCCGAGCGTGACCTGCGTGGTTGCGATGCCGGAGGCATCCGTGGTCGCCCTTGCCGGCGATACGATTGCTCCTCCCGTGATGGCAAACGTGACCGCCGCGCCGGACACGGCGAGGCCCGCCGCATCGCTCACCCGCACCGAGAGCGCGCCGAGAAGGGTACCGACAGGTCCTGTGGCGGCCGGCGCCACGCTCACCAGCACCTTGGCAGCAGGGCCAACCTTTGGCCCCGCGGTATCCGACCCGCAGCCGCTGGCCGTGATCATCGCGGCAACCAGTGCCGTCGTCAGTATCCCGCTCTGTATGCGCATCACTTTGTCCGCACGGCGACCAGTTGAAGGTTGGAATTCAACGTACCCGAACTGCCGAGCGACACCGTGACCGTGCCACTGGCCGGCACCACGACGCGGTAGAACGCCGCGCCGCCAGCCACCACACTGGCACCAGTCACGTTCGCGTTGGCCGAGAGCGTGGTCACGAACAAGGGATACCCCGTGGACGGCAAGGTGAGCCCCGGAAAGATGCTGTGCCAGTTCCAGCTGCGTTGCTGATATTGCGTGGACGGCGCGGCCACGTCGTCCACCGCGTGCGAAACGGACCAGTCGCGTAGCAGCGGTGCAAGGTCACCGACCACGCTCTGGAGGTTCGTCACGCCCACAGAGCTGTTGTTCACCAGCTTGAACCACAGTGCGGCATCCGCGTCCGCCACGGCGCTCGTGGACAGCGAGAGGCGACTGCGCAGCATCGGCGTCGCGGGGAGCGCCTGCGTGGCATACCACCGGCGCGCCGTGGCCATGAGCGGCGTGAGCTCGGCGCGTTCGCGATCGCGCAAGCGCGACTCGAATAGCGCGTCGCGCTGGAGACCCGTTGGGACCGCCAGCGCGGAAGTCGAGTGCGAGGCCGGCACGATCGTCTCCACTGACACGGCCGCGACGGGCGACGAAGAACGCAGCGAATACGAAGCCGCGCTACCACCCTGGAGTGACGTGTTCACGACCGTCAGCGAGTACTCGCCGGTTGCGCCGCCCGGTGAAAGCGTCACGTCCCCAGCGCCGATGGCCACCTGCCCCGGCCCTGCCGCAAAGCCGTCCGTGGCATTCACGCGATCCACGGCATACCGCAGGAAGGACCACGCCGCGCCGCGCGTCGGAAGGGAATCAGTCAGTGCGTAGGGCGAATTGCTTGCCGACGCCACCAGATAGGACTTGTACCGGCTGCCGTTCCCTGCCATGTCACTGTTGTAGCTGATCCGTTGCGCGGCGGTGGCACGCACTGCCGCGAGATCCAGGTTGGCGCGAGGAGCAAGCCCTGATTCCCGATAGTAGAGCAGCTCCTCCGCCTCGTGCGCCAACCCTTCGTCCAGCCACTTCTCCTCGAAGGCCAACGTGTTGTTCACGTACAGCCGGCGCGACGAATTGATGATGTGCTGGAACTCGTGCGCCAGCACCGCCGTCGTCGCCGAATCCACAAACCCGGTGCTGCGCGCGTTGCTGTTGATGGTGCCGTACGGATCCGGCGCGAGCATGTAGAAATACTCGCCTTCGTTGCTGGCGGGGCACGCCTGCGCCCGCGCCGTCTTCGTGGTGGGAAAGAGGTCCCGGGAAAAGGCAAATCCCCCCACGTATGCATTCGCGCGGGGGGGCGTCAGCTCATTCACGGCGCGCGTGAACAGGATGGCGATGTGGCCATTCTTGTCAATGTCCGTGGGCTCGCCGAAATTGGCGACGTCGAGCGGATAGACGAGCGTATCGAACCGCGCGGCGTAGCGCTGGAAGTCCGCCGTGGTGAAGCCGCCCACCGGGTTCAGCGTATCGCTCAGGATCACCGCATGCGTGCCGACCGCCACCACGCGCGCACCGTGATACACGGGACGCGAGCATGCGCTGTCCGCATTCACGTTGAGGGAGATCACGTCGCCCAGCGCCATCGGGCCGCGCGGGTTGGGAATCGCGTCGCTCGAGGGGGGCGGTGCCACCCCCCCGTCCGACTTGCACGCGGCCAGCAGGCCGAGGGTGACAAGACCGTACGTGGCGGCGAGGGCAATGAGGCGAGGCGGCATGCGGGGGCGATCGGGGTTGGGCGCCTGGGCGGGCGGTGGGCGCAACGTCAAGACGATTCGTGGCCTTCTCTGGACACACGAACCGGACGTGACCCGCCATCGCACGCTAGACAGACGCCTGCGAACTCATTGAAAATAGCAGGCGCTCGCACTCATCGGCTGTGACCGGCGGCACAAGGAAGAAGCCCTGCCACTCATCGCAATCCTGCTCCTTGACGAACGCCAGCTGCTCCGCACGCTCCACGCCCTCCGCAATCACGTTCACGCCGAGCGTACGGCCCAGCGTGATGACCGCCGCGGCAACCGCGCTGTCATCCTTTCCGTGTGGTACACCCTGCACGAAGCTGCGGTCGATCTTCAACGAATCAATGGGGAACAGCCTGAGCGCGCTCAGCGAGGAGTACCCCGTGCCAAGGTCGTCGATGCACACGCGCACGCCGCGCGCCTTCAGCGCGCGCAGGTTGTCCACCGCGCGGCCACTGGAGCGCATCGCGACGCTTTCCGTGATCTCGAGCTCGAGGCACTCCGCCGGCAGCAACGTGTCGGCCAGGATCTGTTCC
>JACMOE010000309.1 GCA_014378185.1 Gemmatimonadaceae bacterium
CCCGCCACCGTCGCGGCGGTGACGGTTGTCGAGACCCGGCGGAACATGTTCATCTTGAGCGTGAAGTCCGAGGGGTTCGTCGAGGCGGCCACCGCTGTGTCGAACGTGACCGTGCCGGTCTGCACCAGCTCGGCGAGGTGCTGGTCGAATGTCTGCATGCCGTACTGGTCCCGCCCGTCCTCGATGTAATCGCGAATCTCGCTGATGCGCTTTCCATCGGCGATCATGTCGCGCACGGCGGGCGTGACGATCAGGATCTCCGCGGCCACCGCGCGGCCACTGCCGTCAGCGCGCGGCAGCAGCCGTTGCGACACCACCGCCGTGAGCGCTTCGCTGAGGCGGATGCGCACCACGTCCTGCTCCTCGGGCGGAAACATCGCCATGATGCGCAGGATGGTGCTCTGCGCATCCGGCGTGTGCAGCGTGGAGATGAGCAGGTGGCCCGTCTCGGCGGCCTTCATGGCCGTGTCGATGGTCTCGGCGTCGCGCATCTCACCGATCATCACCACGTCCGGATCCTGCCGCAGTGCCGCCCGCAGGCCCATCTTGAAGTCCAGCGTGTCCTGGCCGATTTCACGCTGCGTGATGGCGCTCTGCAGGTCGGTGTGCAGGAATTCGATCGGGTTCTCGAGCGTGAGGATGTGCCGGTTCTCGTGCTGGTTGATGTAGTTCACCATGGCGGCCATGGTGCTCGACTTGCCCGAGCCCGTCACGCCGGTCACCAGCACCATCCCGCGCTCTGCCTGCGCCACGCGCTCGAGCGCTGGCGGGAGCCTGAGTTTCTCGAAGGTCGGCACCTCGAAGGGAATCACGCGCATCACGATCATGAAGCTCGATCGCTGTTTCATGATGTTCACGCGAAAGCGACCGATGCCCGGTGATGCCCACGAGCAGTCGTAATCCATGATCTTGTCGATACGCGCCTTGTCGTCCTCATTGGTCATGAGGTGCAGCGCGATCGTGCGGGTCTGGTCCGGGGTGAGTGCCTGCTTCGTGAGCGGCACCAGCTTCCCGTTGATGCGGGCGCGAAATACGTCGCCCGCCTTGATGTGCAGATCCGACGCGCCGCGGTCGACCGCGGCCTTGATGATGCGTTCCATATATCAGTATCCTGCCGTCTTGTCGACGACGTTGCGCAGCGGCTTACCCGCCACGTACCGTTGCCAATTATCGAGAAAAAGATCGAGTTGCCGAGGCCAGAAACGCCCGGGAGAAACAGGTGACACATGCGGCATCACCACCACCGATCGAAGCTGCCATAGTCGGCTCGTCGTCGCCAGTGGTTCCTTCCGGAACACGTCGAGCACCGCGCCGCGCAGGCGCCCGGCCTCCAGCAGGTCGGCGAGCGCCTCCTCGTCCAGTATCGCGCCGCGCGCCACGTTCACCACGATGCAGTGTCGCGGAAGCATCCCCAGTCGGGCGCGTGTCATCAGCTCCGCGGTCTCTGCCGTCAGGGGCGCCGCAAGCACCAGGGCGTCGGCAGTTGGCAGCTCCCGCTCGATGGCGTCGAGGCCGAAGACCGCCGAGAATCCGGGTGGCGCCCCCTGCTCCGGGTGTCGTCGAATGCCCACGCACGTGGCGCCAAGGCCCGACAGCCGGCGCGCCACCTCGCCCCCCAGTCCACCCGTTCCCACGATGAGCACGCGTGAGTCGCTCAGCTCGCGAAGAGGAGAATCGTCCGCCACGAAGAACGACTTGTTCCACTCCCCGCGCTGCTGCTGCGCGATGGCCACGACCAGCCCACGCATGAAGTGCAGGAGGCCCGCCACCACGAACTCGCCGATGGGCGGTCCGTGAATGCCGGCGGAATTCGTGATCACCACATCGGACGTCGCCAGTCCTGACTTGAGCACGGCGCCCACTCCCGCCGCCGCCGAGTGCACCCAACGCAGGTGGCGCGCGGCGAGAAACAGGTCATTCGTGAATCCGAACCCGAAATAGGCCTCCGCATCGGGGATGAGCCGCACGGCTTCATCACTCCCGAAGTCCGGACCGTCGCCGTCTGAGCTTATTGCCGCCGCGACGCGCACGACCTCCCAGCCGTCTGGCGCCTCGCTTCGGATCCGTGCTTCGGCATCAGGCGTCAGCGCCCAGTTCCGCGATGTGGCGCTCAGATCGAGCAACAGCCGCCGCCGCTCAGTCAATGTGTACTCCGTACACGTAGTCGCGCTGGAGCAGCGCCGCTGTGGCAATCACATACTGCCGCGCGGGGCCGGACAGTTTCAGCTCGAAGGTCCGGTCTTCCGGGTGATCGAATATCCGCTCCCCATCGACGTTGATGCCGTGCGCGCGCAGTGCCGTACGGATGTCCTCGGACGGAGTATCGATGCGGGCGCGCACCGTGGCACTCGCCACGCGC
>JACMOE010000310.1 GCA_014378185.1 Gemmatimonadaceae bacterium
CAGCAACCACGGCTGAAGCACGCTTGCGGCACTACGCGATGCAGTTGCCGATGGTGGAGGTGGATGCCACGTACTACGCAATGCCATCCGAAGCCACGTCACAACGGTGGGTGGAGCGAACGCCGTCGCATTTCATATTCAACATCAAGGCGCACTCGCTCATCACAGGGCATCCGACCGACCCGTCGCGCCTGCCGCAATGGCTTCGTGACGACCTGCCACTTCGCCTGCGCAACGCGCACAACGTCTACGCACATCACTTCTCGCGCTCGTCCCTCGATGAAGTGTGGCGACGATTCCTCTCCGCGCTCGCGCCACTCCATTCAGCAGGAAAGCTCGGAGCGATCATGCTCCAGTTTCCGAAATGGTTCACCCCGTCGCGCGAAAGTGCCGCGGCGCTCCCCCTCGCCCGGGGGCGCCTCCGCGACTGGCCCGCCTCCGTCGAAGTGCGAAATCGCGAGTGGCTATCAGATCGTATCGCACCGCGCCTGTTCGCGCTGTTGCGTGACCTGCGTCTATCCTACGTGTGCGTGGATGCACCGCAAGGATGGGAGAGCAGCGTGCCGCCGCTCATGTCCGTCACCAACCCGGAGCTCGCGATCATCCGCTTTCACGGGCGACGCGCAGAGACATGGGAGTCGCGGCACCAGGACGTCACCGAGCGGTTTCGCTACCTGTATTCCGGAGAGCAGTTGACCGCCTGGCTCGGCACATTGAGTCGCACGATCGATGAGGCGCGCCGAGTGCACCTCACCTTCAACAACAACAAGTGGAATTACGCGACCACCAATGCCGTCGAGATGAACGCCATCATTGCCGGTCAGTACACCGCAGGCACCGACGCGTCACGCTCACCGGCGCGTCCTCCGCGACAAACCGCCACATAAAGGGTGTGTATGGGACCTGTCGTATCGTGTGCCCGCACATGGAGCGTGCTGACGTCGAGCCCTGACGCGCGGAGCGCGCCGACGAACTTCGGGTCGTCGCCCACGGACCAGTACACGACCGACCCACCGGCGCGCAGCGCGGCCCGCGTGACCCCGATGCCGCGGGTCGCGTAGAGTTTCGCGTTCTCGGACATGAGCATGCCGTCGGGACCATTGTCGGTGTCGAGCATGATTGCATCGAACGCCCCGGGGCTCGCCCGGAGCACGTTGACCACGTCATCATGCACTACCTTGACTCGCGGGTCGTTCATCGCCTCGACAGACAGGCCATATCGCGGGTCGGCATTCCATTCAACCACCTCGGGCACGAGTTCCGCCACCACGACCTCGGCGTCATCGCGCAGCTGCCGGAGCGCGGCTCGGAGGGTGAACCCCAGCCCCAGCCCGCCGATGAGCACTCGTACTTGCGGTGTTTCCCGGAGCGGAGCACAGGCGACTTCCGCGAGCCGATCCTCGGAGAGGTGTCGGCGGGTGGACATGAGCTCCACGCCATCGGCGCGGATGAGGTATGCGCCGTCGTGACGATACAGCGTGATTTGCGTCCCATTCGGCGTCCTTGCGTCGCCGAGCCGCTCGAGAGGCTTCATCGCGAATGATATACAGTCTGGCCAGCTGCCGGGTGAGTGACAAATGGCCGCTCGCGCAACACCGGGGGAAGCAATGGCCAACCAGCACTGCTTGACACTTCGGTTGACGGGCGGCCACTTACCCTCCACGACTCATCCTTCCTGAAACGAGCACGGTGCATACATGCGGAAATCATTGCGAGACGAATTCATTCGCGCTGCGGCGCGCGGAGTGGCACTCCTGGCGCTGGCAGGCGTCGCCGGCGCGCAGGTCACGGCCATCAAGGCGGGACGACTCGTCGATCCTGCAACCGGGACGATTGCCGCGAACCAGGTGATCCTGGTGGAGAACGGAAAGTTCACCGCGGTCGGATCCGGCGTCACGATTCCCGCGGGCGCGGAAATCATCGACCTCTCGGCACTCACGGTACTTCCCGGCCTGGTGGATGCGCACAACCACCTGGCACTCACCTACAAGGAGATGCCGGAACGAAATAACTACTACATCACCTCGATACTCGACCCCACGCCGCTACGCGCGATCCAGGCCGCGTCGAACGGCATCCAGATGCTCGCCGCCGGCTTCACGATCATCCGCGACATGGGCAACAACGGCAATTACGCCGACGTGGCGCTGCGGCAGGCGATCGAGCAGGGGTGGATTCCCGGCCCGACGATCATTCCCTCGGGCCTCATCATCGGCGGAATGGGCGGCCAATTCTCGCCCACCCCCGAGATGGCGCGTGACCGCAGGATCGTCTACCCGGAATACCTGGAGGCCGACACGCCCGACGAGATCGTCAAGGCCGTGCGGCAGAACGCTCTGTTCGGTGCGCGCGTGATCAAGATCTGCGTGGACTGCAAGCCGTGGGGCTACACCACGGACGAGATCCGTCTCGTGATCCGCGAGGCGGCGAAGGCCGGTCTCAAGGTGGAGGGACACGTGCAGACGATCGACGGCGGAAAGCGCGCTGTGGAAGCGGGCATCTGGTCGATTGCCCACGACAACGGGATGACCACGGAGCTCCACAAGGCAATGGCCGCGAAGGGTGTGTGGCGTGCGGGCACCGAGACGCCGATCTCGTTGACGGGCCACACGACCCAGGTGCGGTTTGATCGCACCGTGGCCCTCCTCCGCGATGCGTGGGAGAACAAGGCGCCGCTCACCTTCTCGACAGACGCGGACTACTACGTGCCCGGGAAGACGCGCGGCGAGGTGGCGATCGAGTTCATCGAGACGTGGAAGGCGGCGAAGATCCCCAATGCCGACATTCTCCGCGCGATGACCATCAACGGGTATCAGGTGAGTGAAACGGAGAAGGTCCGCGGTCCGATCAAGGTCGGGATGATCGCCGACCTCATTGCGGTGCCGGGCAATCCGCTGGAGCAGATCGACGCCTTGCGGGACGTACAGTTCGTGTTGAAGAACGGGATGGTGTTCAAGCGCGGCGGCGTGATGCTGCCAGCTGCCTTTTTTCATGGTGGACCGGTGAACGGCTACAACGCGCGATGAGGGTCATGGATGCCGCATGAATTCCGATACTTCTCGCAATGTGCTACCTCAGGACGTCGCTCTCTTCGGAGGCTTCGATTTGCGGGAAGTGTTGTGGGCGCCCGCGTCGCGAACGAGCGCCTTGAAGGCAGCTTCGTCAACTACATCTCCTTCGCGGATGTCGATGGCGCGACGCGTGTTTCCGTCGAGACTCGAGTTGAAGAGACGGGTCGGATCCTTCAGGGACGCACCCTTGGCGAACGTGAGCTTCACGACACTCTTGTAGGATTCGCCAGTGCAGATGATGCCGTCGTGCGACCAGACCGGAGTGCCCATCCACTTCCACTCCTCGACGACGTCCGGGTCTGCTGCCTTGATGAGCTTGCGCATTCTGCTGAGGGTTGCTCCGCGCCAGTCCCGTAGTTCGGCGATTTTGTTCGAGATGAGCTCCGATGCGGGTTGGCCTTGACCCACTTCCGACTTTTTCACGAAGTCATCATCCTTCGTGAGAGCAGGCTTCGGCAGAGGAAAGAACGCCCGCGGTTCCGCTGCGTGTATGAACACGGGAATACGAAGGCTCGCGGCCGCGCCTCAGCCTGGGTCAAGCTCGGGATCATCGATACAAAGCGCATTGAGTGCGTCCCCGTATATGCTGGTGGCATCCAGAAGGCGGTGGTGGAGTCGCTCACCCACCAGCGGAAGGCGGACAAGCTTTAACGCGTGGTCGGCTACTTCATCCAGTGACACTACGGATTCAGCCAGTAGCTCACTTTCACCTGAAACACATTGTCTGGCCGGAGGCCGAACAGTTCCTTCGCATCGAAATACGGATCGAAGCGGGTCAGGTTCGGTTCGCTCCCACTCGCGCCCGTGGCGGTCAGGTTGCGCGCACGACTCTGCTGCCACACCAGATACATCGTTGATCCAGCACGCCATTCCCATCGCAGCACCGCATTCCCGCGCAGGGATCGGAACGAGAAGTCGCGGTCAGCGACGCTGAACTCGGGAGCCGGTCCCGACTGATCGGGATCGACGTGATACACGCCCGCACCGTCGCGGAATATGGTGCCGAGGTCACGTCCGTACGTGCTGAACTCGAGGGTGCCGGGTGTCCGAAACTCCTTGAGCGCACCGTAATCACCAACGGAGATGTACGGCTGCGCATACATCTCCAGCGTGAGTCGCGGTGTGAAGGAGACGTTGAGCCGGGTGTCCATGCTCAGCGTCGTCTGCTCCAGCGTCGCGAAAACATACCGGCTCCCGAACGTCCCGATCGCGGTACCATCCGACACGGACGTCACGTACTGCGAGATGTTCCGGCTGCGACTCAACTCCGGTCCCACGTGGATTTCCAGATTGCTCGCTGGCTTGAAGCCGACAGTAATCTCGTCCCGCGCCGAGAAACCGCCCGCCTCGTTCCAGCTGCGATTGCCCAGCAGCTCCACCGTCACGCGTCGCCGCGGATCGGAGTTGACGCGCCCGCCCACCAACTGGTCGGCTGGCCGACGCGCAAGCGGGCCTCCGCGCGTGAGGCGGTCGTCGAATGCGGCGGGGTGCAGGTCCACTTCGCCGCCGAGGTTCCAGTAGTTCACCAGCGTGGTTGAGCCGCGGACATGAATACTTCCGCCCACCCGATCGCCCCCGTAATTCCAGATCGCATCGGGGCTTGCGCTCACATCCCAACGACGCAACACGCGACCAGGATTGGTCTGGTGGTAGCTGACGCTGAGATCCACGCCGAGACGGTCGGTCGTGGTTTGAAAGCCCAGGTCATTGATCTCGTACGACGGATTTGTGGCCGAGAGAGTCAGTGTGCGCTGCCAGTCGCCGGCGAATTTGCCGAGCGCAATGAACCCGCTGTATCCCATGAGGCTCGTGGCCGTGCTGTCGACGCCGAGATGCGCCGCATCGGGGCGCTGGAAGTAGCGCGACGACGACCGTTGCGCGGCGGTGATCACCTCATGGCGGCCGCGAATCGCACTGGATTGCGCTTGCGCCACGAAGGAGTAGTCGCGGTTGCCCCATTCGTGGCGGAAGTCGGTACCGGCCACGATTGCGGACGAGCGAAGGCGAAGCGCCAGCGCCTCGTCGTCGAGCGCACGATTGACGGCGGTGACCAGGCCGCCGAGTGCCGTGGTCCCATCGATGGTACTTCGCTTGACCCGCGCCGTGAAATAATTCGTCATCGGTTCGACGACTGCCATGGCGCGACTGCCGTCGGCGATCACGTACTGCGCCTGCTCGCGCGCGGTGACCGCATCGAGCATGCCGACGGACCAGCCGGATGCCGTCTTGCCCGTCAGCTTTGCAGCGCCGAGGATTCTCGCGAGTTCCGGAACCTGGCTGTAGGCAGCATCCGAGCCCACCACGCCCTGCGGCGTCCGGCCGATGCGCCGAGAGTACAGGAGCTGCGCATCGCGCGCGAGTGAGCTCCCGAAGCGAAAGATTTCAGCGCCTTCGACGAAGAAGGGACGCCGCTCCTCGTATCGAGTCTCGAAGGCACTCAGGTTGAGCACTGCGGGATCCACCTCCACCTGCCCGAAGTCCGGATTGAACGTCGCGTCGATGGTGAAGTTCGAGGTCACCCGGAACTTTGCGTCGCCGCCCACGCCGGTGGCATAGTCACGCCGGTCAAGAAAGGGATTCACAAAGGACACCGCGTCGTTCCGGGCCACATCGCGAATGGACGCGCGGCCATAGGCATACGGAAGCACCTCGAGACGGTGCCCGCTCGGCAGGTCGCGGATGCCCATGAGGTGGCCGAAGCGTGGAGGACCACCGCGCTGGCGCTTCGGCGTGAATGCGAAGACCGAATGCTCCTGGGTGCTCGCGATGCGGCGCTCGAGCTGGATGCCCCAGGTCTGCACTTCGTCGCGGCTGAAATGAAGCTGGCTGAACGGGATGCGAAGCTCTGCCACCCACCCGGAGTCCGACACCGAGGTTGCGCCTTCCCACACGGGATCCCACGAAGTGTCGCCGCCACCGCCGCCGCCGCCGCCGCCACCTCCGCCACCTCCTCCACCGCCACCGCCTGTCGACGAAAGGATCTCGTCGCGCTTCACCCCAGAGGCGTTCAGCACGAAGCGAAACGCGGTCTGGTGATCGTGGTAGCTGTCGAGCGCGATGGCGAAGACGTCGGAGTCGGTGAAGGTTGCATCGCGCCGGGCAAGGCGCAGTGAGACCGGCCTCGTGTCCTTGAGCACGGCGCCGACGTACAGCGCTTCATCGTCGTACAGGAGCCGCACCTCCGTGACCTGAGTAGCGGGGGCACCCTCGTCAGGATCGAGTTGCGTGAAGCCACGGATGACCGTCGCCTTGGCCCATGCTGCCTCAGTCAATCGGCCATTGATCGCGAAGGCAGTGGATGCGCGTGTCGCCGTCGCGCG
>JACMOE010000311.1 GCA_014378185.1 Gemmatimonadaceae bacterium
CAGTGGATCGTGTTGCCACCGATCGTGCTGTGGTTGGCTCGCCGGCACTTCGCCAGCGCGCTGAAAGTGTAGCATTGAAGCCGACGGTCTCAGTGTCCGGCGAACGACCTTGTACGAGCAAGTCGGCTCGTTCGCCAGTCCCGATGTCGACGTATGGTAGCGTGGCGGGGAAAGGGCGATGCGGTGAAAGCGCCGCGCGGTCGTGATGAGCGAGCAATTCACGAGCCGAATCGCGGCGACGCTACGCGCGGCGACTTCACCGAGTCGGGTGCGGGTGCAGCCGCACGCGCCGCATCACGTGGTGACCCGCCCCATTGCCGCTGCCACGCGCGACGCAACTGCAACCCCGAGCTGAACCCTGCTACCTCCGCTGCACGCGTGACCGTCGCGCCGTACTCGAGCGATTGCCGGGCTCGCTCCAGGCGGATGGAGCGCAGGTACTCGAGCGGCGAGATCCCCGCATGATCGATGAACAGTCGCAGCAGGTGGCGCTCAACAGTGTTCCCCACCGCGGCCAGCGCGGTCATGTCCCACACTGGCCGCGAGCGCCTCTCCGCACGTCGCCGATGAGGTGCAACGCGATGTCGATGCCCGCGGTGATGCCTGCGCTCGACGCGAGCCTCCCATCGACAATGAACACGCGATCGTCGATCACCAGCGCATTCGGCGCCAGGGCACGCAGCGCGTGCAGCAGTTCGTGATGCGTCGTGCAACGTCGGGTGTCGAGCAATCCGGCGCGTGCGGCGAGCAGCGTGCCGGAGCAGACCGTGACCAACCGGTGTGGGCTGTCCGGATCGCGTAGCGTTTCGGCCAGCGTGTCATGCAGCCACTGGGTGGTGGCGAGGATCTCCGGTGACACGGTGCGCACGTGCGCAGTGGGTTGACCCACCACCACCACCCATGTCGGTGCATGCAGCGTCGCCGGCAGCGGTGCGAGGCCGCCCACGGTGAGCCCGACGGACGTCTGCATCGTCGGCACCGGACCGGCGAAGCACAGGCGGAAGCGTGCGGGCAGGCCGCGCGCCTCTCGATGCTGGTTGGCAAGGCGAAATGCCTCCGCCGGGCCGGCAATGTCGAGCGCCAGTGAATGCGGCACGATGACGAACAGGATGTCGATCAATTGGGCGCGTGCAGTCATGTAACGATTGGTGGAGAGGGCAGCATACAACAGTGCGACACTTGCGTGGCGCCGCAAGCCGCGCATGTCCGAATCTGATTGAAAGTCGTCGGTCCCTGCAGCGACAGCGGAATCGGGGTGCTCGTACCTTTGCTGCCTCATCACCGGCAGCGACCTCACGGCTGTCCATCATCATCTCTGCGAGGGGCAACCGCCCATGTTCATCAAGTCATCCACGACCACGATCCCTCGACGTGCAGCGCGCCGAGGCTTGGTGTCGACTTCATGCAAGCCGCTGCTCGCTGCGGCGGCGGTTTTGGCGTGGTGGCCAGTTACTGCGGCGAGCGCACAGGCCGCAAATGTGCCGCGGCCCCCGCGGCTGGAGGCCACCGTTGACGCGAACGTGCGGCCCGGCGACGATTTCTTTGCATACGCCAACGGTGGCTGGCTCAAGAGCAATGGCTTGCCGGCAGGCACGGCGCGCTGGGGAGCGCGCAACGAGCTCGAGAACCTCTCCCGCACTCGCATCGCACTTCTGTTGAGAGAGGCCAGTTCGGCAGGAGCGGGAACCTCGGCACGCAAGGTCGCGGACTTCCACTCGGCGTACCTGAACGAAGCAGCCATCGAGGCGCACGGCCTCGCACCGCTCCGGCCGTTGCTCGACAGCATCGAGCGCGTGGGAGACAAGACCCCACTGGCGCGGCTGCTTGGCGCGCGGATGCCCGCTGACGTCGACCCGTTGGGATTGGGGATCTACGAATCTTCCCATGTGATCGGCCTCTCGGTGGAACAGAGCATCCACGGAGAAAAGGCGAATGTCGCGTTCCTGCTACAGGGCGGACTCGGGCTGCC
>JACMOE010000312.1 GCA_014378185.1 Gemmatimonadaceae bacterium
GGCGAAAACGCAGGTCCTTCGCTGCGCTCAAGACGACGAATTCAGTACTGGCGATCGCGATCCACCACCGTCAGCGGCTGTTCGCCACGCTCCAACGCATTCAGACAGTCGAGGAAGCCGTCCAGCGCAGCGATCGGCGTAGTCGGTCCGGAGATATGCGGAGAGATGACGACGCGTGGGTCATCCCACAGCGGCGATTCCTGCGGCAGCGGCTCCACGTCGAATACGTCCAGTGCTGCGCCCCGCAACCACCCCTTGTCCAGCGCCTCGGGAATCAGGGATTCGTCCACCACGGCGCCGCGGCCGGCGTTCATCAGCACCGCGCCGCGGCATGCCTCGAGTACGCCGCGCCCCACCATGCCGCGCGTCGCCGCTGTGAGCGGCAGCGTGACGATCAGCCAGTCCGCCTTCGCTGCCTCCGTCGCCAGCGATGCCGCCGTCGAGCAGGAAGAGAAGACCTCGGGGTCGCCAAGGCCGGAGCGCGAGACGCCGTGCACCACACAGCCCAACGCACGGAACAGCCGACCGACATGCGAGCCCACGTCGCCGGTGCCGACGATCACAACCCGCGTTCCACGCAACATCGTGACATCACGATGCTGCCATCGTCGTTGCTGCTGATCCTGCGCAACCGCCCCCAACTGCTGCGAGAAGGCGAGGGCGCGCGCCAGCGCCCACTCGGCAATCATCGGACCGAATGACTCCGCGGTCCGCGTGAGCAGGATGTCGCGTGGAAGCTCCTCGGGAAACAGCCAGGCATCCACACCGGCGCCAGTGCAGTGGACCCACCGGATGTTGCCCATGCCTGCAACCGGTGGCCGCCGGAAACCCAGGTATGCCTCGCCCCAATGCAGGTCGTCCTCCGTCACGTCCGTGTACCGCCGCCCACGCACCTCGAGATCGGGACGTCGCAGAAGGAGTGCCTTCGACAACACGGCGTGGGCATTCGCACCGATGACGACACGCTTCATCACGGCGCGATGGGTTCGCCGAGCTTCGCCACCTTGCGTACGTACTCCGCCGCGTCAGCGTGCGTCGCATACCACACCTTGTTCCCGCCCTTCGCCTTGATGTGTGCCAGGAGCAGCACGAGCGCCACGATGCGCGATCGGTGACCGGAAACGTGCGGATGGAGCGTGAGGATGAAGGCGCTTCCCTCATCCAGCGCCTTGTCGAACTCGTCCATCCACACCTGCGCCACCTCACGCGGCGAGCTGTAACGAGCACCGCGCGGATCGAAGAGCGGTGCATCATCGAGGATCCATTCCACCGGCAGCTCCACGAGACCCGTTCGGGCGCCGTTCTGCAGCAGCTCGTACGGGCGGTCATCGGCCATGAGCGAACTCTCGTAGCGAAAGCCCATGTCGCGCAGGATGCGGAGCGTGTTGGGGCTGAAGTTCCAACTCGGCGCGCGATACCCCGTGGGCTTCACGCCGGTGAGCTGGGTCAGCTCCGCAACCGCCTTGCCCAGCAGCGCGCGCTCCGCCGAATCCGGCAGGGTGGCATTCAGCTCGTGAATCCAGCCATGCACGGCAAACTCGTGCCGGCCGCTTCGCTTGATCGTATCGGTCATCCCGGGAGTCAGGGCGAGGCTCACCGATGGAATGAAGAAGGTGGCGGGAATCCTGTTGGCGTCGAGCAGGCGAACGATGCGCCCCAGGCCGCGCCGCGCGCCGAATTCCCCCTGCGCGAGCGTGCCAACCGTGGGCTCGCCGAATCGGGTGGCCACGGTCTCGTTGTCCACGTCGAACGACAGGAGCACTGCCACGCGCGCACCACCTGGCCATGACGCGGGCATCAGCGAGCGGCCGGCCCGCACCGCGCCAACGACCGTGCGCACGGAATCCATCGTCCACTGCCAGCCGGGCTTCGCGCTGGTCTGGGGAACTGGCTGCGCCTGTGCGCCAAGCAGGGCGGGCACCACGAGTATCGCGAAAAGGCGACGTATCATTAATTCTCCATCAGGGATAGGAGTCCAATATGCGGGCGTCACGACGCTCGATCAACAATGCAGCCTCACGAGCCACACATGCGCACGTCGATGGTGGGAATCGTCCTTCTGCTCGGCAGCATGCCGGTGTATGCGCAGCGCACACCGCGCGACCAGCCTCGCGACATCGTGTACGAAGCATCGATCTCCGACCTCCAGGCGGCAATGACTTCAGGCCGCGCCACCTCCGCGCGCCTTGTCGATGGATACCTGGCACGGATCGCCGCGTATGACCACGCCGGACCGGCCCTGAACGCAATCATCCGGCTCAACCCGCACGCCCGCGCAGACGCCATGGCCCTCGACGCCGAGCGACGTGCGGGCAAGGTGCGCGGGCCGCTGCACGGTATTCCCGTCATCCTCAAGGACAACTACGCCACCCGCGACATGCCCACCGCCGCGGCCTCGATTGCCCTTGCCGGGCTACAGCTCTCCGAGGATGCATTCCAGGTGAAACGACTCCGCGACGCCGGCGCCGTCATCCTCGGCAAGTCCAACATGCACGAACTCGCCGCCGGCATCACCAGCATCAGTTCACTCGGCGGCCAGACCTGCAATCCGTATGATCCGGACCGCAATCCCGGTGGTTCCAGTGGCGGCAGCGGCGCCGCAGTGGCCGCGAGCTTTTCCGCCGTCGCGTGGGGATCCGACACCTGCGGCTCCATTCGCATCCCGGCGTCGGTGCACAACCTGTTCGGCCTGCGCCCAACCAAGGGTCTGTCCAGCACGAGCGGCATCGTGCCCCTCTCGCACTCACAGGACGTCGGCGGGCCGCTCGCCCGTTCGGCGATGGACCTGGCCATTGCGCTCGATGCCACGGTCGGCCCTGATGCGGCTGACTCCACCACCCGCATCCTCGACGGAAAGCCACTGCCACGATTCGTCACGGCACTCAGTGCCACATCGCTCCGCGGCAAGCGCCTGGCTGTGCTCACCTCGCTCTTCGGCACCGAGCTCGATGACCAGGAGGGCGCACGCGTCGTGCGGTCTGCCATTGAGAAGATGAAGGAACGGGGCGCGGAGGCAGTGGACGTCGTGATCCCCGGCCTCGACAGCCTTGTCAACAGCTCGGGCGTCATCGACTACGAGTTCAAGTTCGACCTCATCGATTTCCTGGCACACGCACCGGGCCAGCATGTCTCCAGCTTGTCGGAAATTCTCGCCGCTGGCCTGTATGATGCCGCGCTGGATCAACCGTTCAGGCGCCGCGACAGTCTGGGCACCCGCGACAACCCTGCCTATCGCGCTGCACTCGGCAGGCGCGCCGAGGCGCGCGCCATGGTCATCGCGTTCCTCGACGCCAATCACTACGACGCCCTCGTCTATCCCACCATGCAGCGAAAGGCCGCCCTCATCGGCGCGCCCGCGCGTGGAAGCACCTGCGGACTGAGCGCCGTGACGGGGCTGCCCGCGCTCAGCATTCCCGCGGGATTCACCCCCGACGGCAACCCGATTGGCGTGGAACTGCTCGGCCGGCCACTGGCGGACGCAGACCTGCTGTCGCTCGCATACGACTACGAGCAGTCCACGCATCCGCGGCGCGCGCCCAGCACCACGCCGCCGCTGGCGGGTGGGAAGGCGCCGGCACCCATCGCCTTCGTCGCCACGGCAAGCCGCGCCAGCGCCAGCGTGCGCGGAGCCTTCACCTTCGATGCCACTCGGCGCACACTTACCTACGACACGCGCGTCACTGGTGTGGCGGCCAGCCACGTGCATGCGGTCAGCATCGCCCGCGACTCCGCCGGTATTCCCGGTCCGATCGTGCGCCGTCTCGTTGCACAGGGCGAGACACGCTCACGTGGATCGGTAGTGCTCGGCGACGTCGATCGGCGCGACCTGCTGGCCGGACGGCTGGCCCTTGTCATGTTCACGAGCGACCAGCCTGGTGCGACGGCTCGGGCACGAATGCTCGTGCCGTCGTCTCGCCCGTGACA
>JACMOE010000313.1 GCA_014378185.1 Gemmatimonadaceae bacterium
GCGAACCTCATTCCACACATCTTCGGCGGTGGGTGTCGGCCAATCGTGACCCATGCGACGTGCGATCTCCGAAAGAATCCAGAGTTCGTCGCGCGCCCCATTGGGCGCGTCCATCGCCTTGCGAACGCGTTGGACGCGGCGTTCGCTGTTCGTCACCGTGCCTTCGCTTTCGCACCAGCTGGCCGTGGAGGGGAGCACCACGTGCGCGAGCTCGGCAGTCTTCGTGAGGAAGATCTCCTGGACCACGAGGTGGTCGAGTCCGCGCAGCGCCGCTTCGACGTGATTGACGTCGGCATCCGACTGCGCTGGATTCTCGCCGATGACGAAGAGTGACGTCATCTCCCCTGCGGTCATGGCTTGCAGCATCTGCGTGAGGTTCTTGCCGGATCTCGGCGGGATGGTCGTGTGCCAGGCTGCATCGAAGCGCGCGCGTGCGGCAGCATCCAGCTCGATATCCTGAAAGCCGGCGAGCTTGTTGGGAATGGCGCCCATGTCGCCGCCGCCCTGCACGTTGTTCTGTCCGCGCAGCGGATTGCAGCCAGATCCCCAGCGCCCCACGTGCCCCGTGAGCAGGCACAGATTGATGAGCGCGAGCACGTTGTCCACCGCATTGTGGTGTTCCGTGATGCCGAGTGTCCAGCAGATCATCGCGCGGTCCGCCGTGGCGAAAGCATGGGCGGCGTCGCGAATCACGTCGGCGGGAATGCCCGTGAGCGGTTCGGTGAACGCGAGCGTGTATGGCTCCACCGAGATGCGGTACGCGTCGAAGCCCGACGTCGAGTTCGCGATGAAGGCATTGTGCGCGAGGCCGGCATGGATGATCTCTCGCGCCATGGCGTTGGAAAGCGCGATGTCGCTGCCCACGCGGAGGCCAAGCCACACGTCTGCCCACTGGGCGCTCGCTGTACGCCGAGGGTCCATGACGTAGAGCCGCGTGCCGTGGTGTCGGATGCCCTTGAGCAGGTGATGAAACCAGATGGGATGCGCCTCGCGGGCGTTCGAGCCCCAGAGGAACACGACGTCCGTCTCCTCTACCTCGGCGTAGGAATTGGTGCCGCCTCCCGCTCCGAATGCTGTCGCCAGACCGACGACGCTAGGGGCGTGTCACGTTCGGTTGCAGCTGTCGATGTTGTTGGTGCCGAACGCCACGCGGCTCAGCTTGCCCGCGAGAAAATTCATCTCGTTCGTGGACTTGGAGCAGCTGAACGTGCCGAGCGCGTCGGGACCACCCGATTGCAGGTTACGGAGGAAGCCGGCCGCGGCGCGATCGAGCGCCTCGTCCCACGAAGCGGGTCGGAGCACGCCGTCGTCACGGACGAGCGGGGTGGTGAGGCGAGTGTACGGGCGTGGTGCGGTACGGTTGCGAGCCATCTGGATTCTCCACGGTGACAGCGGGGCGATCGCGAGCCCAACCGATAATGCCGACCGGGCGTCGGTGACGGAAGGCATGCGGCTGGCCTCAGTCGTGCTTGTTGGAGTGGGATGCACTCACAGCGTGTGCCCTCGAGAGGGCGACGATCCGTTCTGCGGTCCCGCGCGGCCATCGTTGCCTTCGCGGCAACGCTCGGCGCGTGCGCTCCTCGCTCGATGGCGGAGAGCATCGTGCTGGGCGATACGGTGGTTCGCACCCCCGACCTGGCGTATGGCGAGGACGGCCGGCAGACGCTCGACGTCTATCGTGCCGCGTCGACTCGCAAGGGCGCACCTGTTGTGGTGTTTCTGTATGGAGGGCGGTGGAAGTACAGCACGAAGCACGACTATCTTCTCGTCGGCAATGCGCTGGCGCGTCAAGGATGGATTGCCGTGCTGCCCAACTACCGCCTCTTCCCATCGGCACGCTTTCCGGCGTGGGTGGTTGACGGCGCGAGCGCGGTACGATGGGTGCGCGGCCACGCGGCGCAGTATGGCGGTGATTCCACGAACATCGTGGTGGTCGGGCATTCGTCGAGCGCGCACACGGTGGCCATGCTGGCGCTGGACGGTCGCTACCTGCGCGCGGCGGGTGTGCCCGCGGGGGCGGTGCGTGGGTTCGTGAGTATGGCCGGCCCCGTGGATACGACGTGGACCGCGGAGGACGTTCAGCAGTTGATGGGGCCAAGCGACGTGTGGCCCGCGACGTATCCCTCGAGTTTCGTGGATGGCAGGAATCCGCCGCTCCTGTTGCTGCACGGCGAAAGTGACAGCGTGGTGACCGTGGGCAATTCCATTCGGCTGGCCGATCGGATCA
>JACMOE010000314.1 GCA_014378185.1 Gemmatimonadaceae bacterium
ACTGGGCGGCGTGCTCGGCGTGGCGCGCGCCCCGAACCTGCTGTCGGCGGTGAGCACCGCGATGGCGGGCGCGCTCGCGGCGCGAGTTCTTGCCCGGGGTGCGCCGCACCGCATGGACGTGGCGTGGGGCGCGATTGCCGGTGCACTGTGCGCGGGAGTGATGTCGAGCGTGTGGGCGAACGCGCCGGAAACCGCGGTCTACGCCGTGTCGCTGTTGCACGTGGCGCTGATGCTTGCGTGCGCGCAGCGCGCGGCAGATGACGCGGGCGGGGCTGGCGAACGCTGGTTGTTGTGCACGGGATACGTCATCGCGCTCGCACCCGCCGTGCATCTCAGCGCACTGGTGGGTGCGCCGGCGGCCATCCTGCTGGCATCGCGTCGGGCTGATGGCGAATGGTGCCCGGACCGGATGCTGCTGCTGGGCGGCGTGCTGGTGTCGGCGGCTGGCGTGGGCAGGATGTCATGGCTGCTGGCGGGCGTCGGCGCCTTGCTGGCTGCGGCACCAATCGCATTGCGCGGGGGACGCACGCCCGCTCGGCGCGTTTTGCTGGGGCGAATGGTTGCGGCCGTGGTACTGACCGCGCTTGCAGCGAGCGCGCTGCTCATCATGCTCCTTCGCGCGCGGCATGACCCCGGGGTGAACCAAGGGAACCCGTCCACCCTGGCTGCGCTCGCGGACGTAGTGGCGCGGCGGCAGTATGACGTGGCGCCCATGTGGCCACGCCGAGCGCCGCCGTGGCTGCAACTCGCCAACCTGCTGCAGTACGCCGATTGGCAGTTCGCGTTGGCGTGGGGTCGCGGCATCTTCACAACGCCTACCCGCGTGATGGCCACCGTGGGCTTCCTTGTGGCCGGGGTTGCCGGATGGCGCGCCATGCGTCGCGACGTGCCCCGGGTGGCAGAGGCCCTTGCCGTGCTCACGCTGTGCGGAACGATTGGCGTGGGTGTGTACCTCAACCTCAAGGCGGGCGCCACGCTCGGCTACGGTTTCGTGGCGGGTGACGCGCACGAAGCGCGCGAGCGCGACTACTTCTTCGTGCTCGGTTTCTGGGGCTGGGGACTCTTCGTGGGATACGGCGCATTGGCGTTCGCGCGCCGGCGCCGGTGGCCGCTCTGGGTGGCCGCCACGGTCGCGGTGCTGCCCATCGTCGGCAACTGGAGCGCGAGCAACCGGCGTGGCGGCGATGGCGCATCGGCCCCGCGCGCCGTGGCACTCGCGCTTCTTTCCAGCACGCCGCCGTACACCCTGCTGTTCGTGGCGGGAGACAACGATACGTACCCGCTGTGGTATCTCCAGCGCGTCGAAGGCATGCGCCCGGACGTCACGGTGGTCACGATGCCGTTGCTCCCCGCAGATTGGTATGTCGAGGAAATCGCGCGCCGCACGGGACTGCGCTGGCCAGCAAGCGAGCACGTCGAGGGTGCGCGCTGGCAGCATGAGGAGCGCGCGGCCCTGATGGCACGGGCCGCGCGACAGGCGGGGTGGCCGGTTGCGGTCTCCACCGGCCTGCCAGCCGCTGAACGACGATTGCTGGGGTCCGGCTGGCGATTGCGGGGAGCGACATACCTCTCGTTCGGCCCCGCGAGCCGTGACAACGACCCGCCAGTGATCGACAGCGCCAGTGTTCCACCTGGGTGGCAGCATTCCGCTCCGCGGACGCGTCGCGGAGCGCGAGTGCCCGACGACGTGAGCACCGTGATGCTGGCGCTGCTCGACTGCGGGCGGATGCGGGAGCTGGCGCCGGGTAGATCGGCGACGCGCGACTCGCTTGAAGTGAGCTGCAACTTCCGGTAAATTCTCATGTTATGCCATTTCAGGACCTGCCCGCCCGGCTCGCCGAGGTGGGCGACCGAATCGAGCAGGCGCGGGTGCGGGGTGGGCACGGCCAGGTGGTGACGATCGTCGCAGTGACGAAGACGTACGGACCCGATGCTCCGGTTGCGGCGTGGGATGCCGGAGTGCGGGACGCCGGCGAGAACAAGGTGCAGGAGGCGCTGGAGAAGATGTCCAGTGTGGCGGTGCCCATCCGGTGGCACCTCATCGGCCATCTGCAGCGGAACAAGGTCAAGCAGCTGGACGGGTTTCATCTGGTACACTCGATGGACAGCGCCCGCCTCGCCGATGCCCTTGGCGCCGCCGGTGTGGCACGGGGCCGGCCAGTTGACGCACTGCTGCAGGTGAATGTGTCCGGGGAAGGAACAAAGGGCGGCTACCAGCCGGCCGACGTGGCACGTGAGGCGGAACGATTGCGGCACCTGCCGGGACTGGTGGTACGCGGCGTGATGACCATGGCGCCGTTCGACGCGGCCGAGGGTACGTTGCGCTCCGTGTTCCGGGGAGCGGCGGAAAGCATGGAGCGTCTCCGGGAGGCCGGTCATCCGGCGACGGAGCTGTCGATGGGCATGTCGGGCGATTACGAGGTCGCGGTGGAAGAGGGCGCCACTCTGGTGCGCCTCGGAACCGTGCTGTTCGGAGCGAGAGCCGCCTAATGGACGAGACTTTTCACCTGACACCGCTTGACGTGCGACGCTACGACTTCGGCAAGTCGCTGCGCGGCTACGATCCCGAGCGCGTGGAGCAGTTCCGCGAGCAGGTTGCCGAGGAACTGGAGCGGCTCACCCGCACGTCGCAGGACCTGGAGCAGAAGGCCAAGGGGTTCCATGAGCAATTGCGCGCATTTCGCGAACGCGACAAGGCCCTCAACGACGCGCTCGTGAGCGCACAGCAGCTTCGCGGCGAGATCCGCGAATCGTCCGAGCGTGAGGCCGCGCTGATCATCAGGGAGGCACGCGCCAAGGGGGAGGCCGACACGGAGGACGCACGCAGCGAAATCCGCAAGCTGGAACAACATCTCGCGGAGCTGGAGCGCGCGCGCCGGTCACACCTGACGCAGATGCGTGTGGCGGTGGAGCGCCACCTCGCGGAGATCACGGCGGGCGAGAATGCGCCGGCGCTGCAGATCCCTTCGCTGTCGCGCGACGCTGGCGCCATGAGCGGGACTGGAGTTGCGGAGCGGGCATGACGTTGCTGATGACGCCTCAGCGCACCGAGACGGAGAGTGCCCATACGCTGGAGGCCGTGGAGTCTGCCGCGGCCGCGGTGCGTGCGCATTGCCGTACCGTGCCTGAGGTGGCCCTCGTGCTCGGCACGGGGCTTGGCGACCTCGCCACGAAGATCGAGATCGAGGCGGCGGTGCCCTACGCCGATATTCCCGGCTTCCCCATGGCCACCGTGGAAACGCATGCGGGCCGCCTGCTGATCGGCCGCCTGGGTGGCAGGCCGATCGTCGCGATGCAGGGGCGCTTTCATCGCTATGAGGGTTACTCGCTCCAGCAGGTCACCTTCCCGGTGCGGGTGCTTCATGCGCTCGGCGCACAGTCGCTCATCGTGTCGAATGCGTGCGGCGGCATGCATCCGCTGTGGCAGCCCGGCGACCTGATGCTGCTCGCCGACCATATCAACCTGCTCGGCGACAACCCGCTCGTCGGCGCGAACGACGATCGGCTGGGCGTGCGCTTTCCCGACATGTCGGCGCCGTACGACGAGGGACTTCGTGCGCTGGCGCGCGAGGTGGCCGCGTCGCAGGGCACGGTGCTGCGCGAAGGCGTGTACGTCGCGGTCGCCGGACCCAATCTCGAGACGCGTGCCGAATACCGGATGCTGCGCGCGGTGGGCGCCGACGTGGTTGGCATGAGCACCGTACCCGAAGTCATCGTTGCGGTGCACGCGGGCATGCGCGTGCTCGGCCTCAGCATCATCACCGACCAGTGCCTGCCGGATGCGCTCGCCCCCGCCGACCTGGCGACGATCATCGCCACCGCGCAGCGCGCGGAGCCGAAGCTGACCGCCCTCGTGTGCGGGCTGCTGGAGCGCATGTGAGCGTTGCTGACGTGACACAACCCCGGTTTGCGCTGATTCCTGCCGACGAGCCCGCGGCGTCGCTGGAGCAGGCTGTGCTCGTGCGCTGGCGCGAGGAGCGCCTGTTCGAGCAGACGCTGGCGCAGCGCGAGGGCGCGCCGCCATTCGTGTTCTACGAAGGTCCGCCCACGGCGAACGGCCGCCCCGGAATTCACCACGTCTTCGCACGCACCATCAAGGACCTGTTCTGCCGCCACCGCGCGATGTCGGGATTTCGCGTCGGGGGCAAGGCGGGCTGTGACACGCATGGGCTGCCCGTGGAGATCGAGGTGGAGAAGCGGCTGGGCCTCGCTGGCAAGCCGGACATCGAGAAGCTGGGCGTGGCGGAATTCAATCGCCTGTGCCGCGAAAGCGTGTTTACCTATCGCGCCGAGTGGGAGCTGCTGAGCGAGCGGATCGGGTACTGGCTGGACTACGAGCATCCGTACGTCACGTACACGAACGACTACGTCGAGAGTGTGTGGTGGTCCCTGTCCGTGCTGCATGGCAAGGGGCTGCTGTCGCGCGGTCACAAGATCCTGCCGTACTGTCCCCGCTGCGGCACGACGCTCTCGAGCCACGAGGTGGCGCAGGGCTACGAGGATGTGAGCGATCCGAGCGTGTACATCGCGCTCGACCTGGGGCAGGTAGGTGGCGAAGTGGTGGAAGATGCCGCCGATCTGCCTGGTCGCACGCAGCGCCGCATTCTCGTGTGGACAACGACACCATGGACGCTCGTGTCGAACACGGCGCTCGCCGTGCACCCTGATCTGGCGTACGTGGAGTTGCGGAAAACCGACAGCAGCGACACGCGCACCATCATCATGGCCGAGGCG
>JACMOE010000315.1 GCA_014378185.1 Gemmatimonadaceae bacterium
AGCAGCGTGCTCAGGCTGCCGATGGCGTGTCGCGCGGCGTCGACGTCGAGTACCACACCACCGCTCAACGTCGGCGCCGTGATGTGGCCAAGTACCACGTGGGCGTCGGTGACGGTCGGCAGCATGCCGCCGCGCCCGAACGCCGCGGGTCCGGGTTCGGCGCCTGCGCTACGCGGCCCCACGCGCAGCGCTCCCCCGTCGTCGATCCAGCCGATGCTGCCGCCGCCAGCGGACACCGTTTCCACGAGCACGCGCGGTAGCGCGATGGGAACTCCAGCCACCCGGCCGCCCGGTTCGACGAGCGCCTCGCCGTCGAGGATCAGTCCCACGTCAGCGCTGGTGCCTCCAATGTCCACCGTCAGGGCATTGGCGAATCCAGCGGCGCGCAGTGCGGCCGCGGCACCAACGATGCCGCCAGCCGGCCCGGAGAGCGCGAGGGCAGCGGCACCGCGGGCAGCCTGAAGGGCAGTCCGCATGCCGCCTCCGGACGTCATCACTCCGGGCGCAGGCACCCCGAGCGCCTCGGCCCGCGCGGTGAGCCGGCCAAGATAATGCGCGACACCCGGACGGAGATACGCTTCCGCAACCGTGGTGGCCGTGCGCTCATACTCACGAATTTCGGGGTAGACCTCGGACGAGAGGACGATGTCGAGCGTGGGCATGGCGGCGCCGAGTGCCGCGGCCAGACGCCGCTCGTGGCGGTCGTCGGCATAGGCGTGCAGCAGCGCAATGGCCACGACATCCGGCTGCAGGGCTGCAACGCGCGCTACAACCTCTGCGATTGCGTCGTCCGAGAGCGCGAGGATGACGCCTTCGGGCACGATGCGTTCGCGGGCGCCAATGGTGTGGTCGCGCGCCACGAGCGGCGGCGCGTGATGTCGCGCCAGGTCGTAGAGTGACGCGCGGTCCTGACGCGCCAGGTGGAGCACATCGCGAAAGCCATCGGTGGTGATGAGGGCCACGCGTGCGCCGGACCGCTCGAGCAGCATGTTCGTGGCCACCGTGGTGCCGTGCACGAAGCGCGACACGCGTGCCGGGCCGAGACGCGCCAGCGCGATCCCGACACCGTCGCTCTGGTCGCTGGGCGTGCTCGGCACCTTTTCGGTGGTCACCGTACCGTTCACGTCGACCGCAACGAGGTCGGTGTACGTGCCACCGACATCGATGCCCACCGAGAGAGCGCTCATTCCCACCGGAATATCCTGGATGAAAGTGCCACGCATACCACGAATACCACCAGCAGTGCGACCAGGTCCCCCAAGTGCGCCATCCAGCCGTCACCTCGCCAGATCCCCTGCAACAGTGAGACGACGTAGGTGAGTGGAAGAGCGCGGGCGATGTAGCGAAGCACGGGTGGCAGCGCAGGGACGGGCACGAAGATACCCGAGAGCGCGAGCATCGGGTACAACAGCAGGGCGCCGATGGGCTGCGCGAACCGGGCGGTGGGTACGATGCTCGCGATCACGAAGCCGATGGACAGGATGCTCCAGACACTCACGATCAGCGCGAGCACGAATGCGCCGACAGGCACCGCTGCACCGATGGCGAAGTAGCGCTTGCCGGCGAGCAGCATCAGCGCAATGGTCACCGCGGTGAGCGCGAGCTTCACCAGCACGTGCGCGGTGAGGATGGTGGGCGGTCGTAGCGGCGTGGCTCGCAGGCGCTTGAGGATGCCCCCCTCGCGATAGATGGAGATGATGGTGACGAGCGACAGGACTGCGCTCAGCGCGATGAGCAGCGACACGAAGACGGCCACCCCGCCGTCGCGGAAGAAGCCCACCATCGGGCCCACGGCGGCCGAGGCGGCACGCGGCGCGGCGCGGCCGAGGATCACGAAGGCAATGACGGGAAACACAATCGAGCCTATCGCGCCGAGCGGCTCGCGCAGGAAGATCTTGATCTCGAGCCAGGTAAGTTGCCAGAGGCCACGCATGTCGGATATCCTAGTCGCGAATGGAGTGGCCCGTGAGCTCGAGAAACACATCCTCGAGCGTGGGCACCACGGTCCGGAGGTCCGAGACGCGCATGCGATGCTCGGACAGGCACGCAATCACGTCGCTGATGAATTCGTCACCCGTGCCCGAGAGGGTGTACCGAGCATCCTGCCGTGCGATGTCGCGGAGGCGGGGAATGCGGCCGAATCGCTCGAGCGCATTGGCGTCGTCGGTGACGAGCACGATCGACCGCTGCGGACAGTAACGCTCCACGAGCTCCGCGGGCCGCCCGCTATCGATGATGCGGCCATGTTCGATGATGGCGACCCGGTCGCAGAGGCGTTCCGCCTCCTCCATCAGGTGCGTGGTGAGGAAGACCGTCTTGCCACGCTCCCGGATGCCGCGGACGAGATCCCAGATCGCCCGGCGCGCCTGCGGATCCAGACCCGTCGTGAGCTCGTCGAGAAATACCACCTCGGGATCGTTGATGAGGGCGAGCGCGATGAAGAGCCGCTGCTTCTGACCACCAGAGAGCGTCATGAACAGGGCATTCCGCTTTTCCGTGAGGCCGAGCTGCGCCAGCAGCTGTTCGCCGATACCGGGTTGGCGCCGGTACAGCGACGCCCACAGGTGCACGGCTTCCCAGACCTTGATGCGCTTCTGCAACTGGGCTTGCTGGAGCTGCACGCCGATGCGCTCCTGCAGCGCGTACACATCGCGAACAGGATCGAGGCCAAGGACCCTGATGGTGCCACGGTCCGGTGTGCGAATGCCCTCGACGCACTCCATCGTGGTGGTCTTGCCCGCACCATTGGGACCGATGAGCCCGAAGATCTCGGCTTCGTGCACATCGAGTGACACCTCATCCACGGCGACGAGGGCGCCGTAGGTCTTGCGGATGCCCACAACCTGGATGACAGGATCGGGCATCAGGAGCGGACCGCATCCGGTCGTGATACTCCAAAACGAGCCGCCGCGAAGTGCGAGACATCCATGTCAGCTGATTCACCGAGCGCCATTCGAGCCGCGATGTCTCCGATGGCACTCGCGAACTTGAACCCATGTCCCGAGCACGCACTCACGACGACGACGTCCGCCATGCCGTCCAGGGTGTCGATGATGAAATCATGGTCCGGGGTGTTGGTGTACAGGCAGACGGCAGACTCGCGAACGCTGGCGCCGGCACCGGGCAGGAAGCGCGCGACGAGACCTTCCACGGCCTGCGTATCCGACGCGTGCACCACGCGATCGACTGCATCGACGTCCACGGCTGCACCCTCGTGATGGATGGCGGCCTTCACTCCGTCTCCCACGTCCGGCATGGTATAGAAGATGTGCCCGCCGTCGTGCTCGATCAGCGCAACGGGAAGCCGATCCGCGCAGACGATGCTGGCATCATCGGCTGGCATGAACCAGTGCATCGTCTGACGGGTGACAACGAGGGGCAACGTCACGCCGAGCGTCGAGAGCAACGGCGCCGTCCATGCCCCGGCGCAGATGACGACACGTCGCGCACACAGGTCGCCCGCACTCGTCGATGCCCTGATGCCATCCGCGGTCCGTTCCA
>JACMOE010000316.1 GCA_014378185.1 Gemmatimonadaceae bacterium
CTACCGCGCGTTGCCACAGCTGGTCGACGGCGCACGGCGCGGGCGCAAGTCCATCGCCACCACGTTCGACCTCGAGGAGCACTACGAGGACTTCACGCCAAGGCGGTTCGACAAGGTGAAGGCGTGGATTCCCGTGCAGCGTGGCTGTGACTATCGCTGCACGTACTGCATCGTGCCCACTACGCGCGGCGCTGAGCGCAGTCGACAGATGCACGACGTGATTCGCGAGACCACGGCCGTGGTGGCGGAAGGCATGAGCGAGGTGGTGCTCCTGGGCCAGACCGTCAACTCCTACAACGACGGCACGCACGACTTTGCCGACCTGCTGCGGAACGTCGGGAGTGTGCCGGGCGTGAAGCGCTTGCGCTTCACGAGCCCGCATCCAAATGATTTCAGTGATCGCGTCATCCAGGCCATGGCCGAGGTGCCCGCGGTATGCGAGCACGTGCACCTGCCCATGCAGAGCGGCTCTTCGCTCATGCTCAAGCGCATGCTGCGCCGGTACACGCGCGAGGGATACCTGGAGTGCGTGGACCCCATCCGGCGCGCCATGCCCGGCGTTGCACTCACCACGGACATCATCGTCGGCTTTCCCGGCGAGACGGACGAGGAGTTCGAGGACACGCTGAGCGTCGTGCGCGAGGTCGGTTTCACCGACGCCTACACGTTCATCTTCTCGCCACGCGACGGCACGCCCGCCACGCGCCTGCCCGCTGAGTGGGCCGTGCCCGCAGAGGTGGCGGGTGAACGGCTGCAACGGCTCGTGGACACCGTGCGGTCGGCCACACGCCAGCGCAACATGGAATCGCTCGGTAGCCGCCACGAAGTGCTGGTGGAACGACAGGCCAAGCGTGGTGAAGCGATGCTCATGGCGCGCACCCGCGACTTCAAGACCGTGCTGATTCCCGGTGACGAGAGCATGCTCGGCCAGTATTTCACCGTGGAGCTCACGGGAACCACCGGATCCACGTTCATCGGCAGCATCGTCCGCGAACGGCAGCCGCTGCCGATGGCGGGATAGCCGCCTCGTTTCGCTCCGCGCAACACCAGCTCCCGCGGAGCGACACGTGGCGCGTTGGAACGATGATGCACGAGGGCAGGCCCTCGATCATTCTGCGCGGTGCCCCTCATCGCCTGGTCCGTACTGGCCTACTGCACCGCGCTCATTGTCGCGTTGAATTCGGCCAGTGTCGTGCGCGCAATCGCGATGGGGCTCGCGCTTGTCGCTTGCATCCTGTGTGTCCTCTGCGGTCGACGTACCGCCTCCGTGGTGTGTGCTACCGTTGCGGCAGGAATGCTCGTCGGAGTTCTCGCCATTCGCATTGATGCCACCTGCGCCGCGCGGCTTGTCGCTGCGCAGCAATTCACGGCCAGCGTCGAGGCTGACGTTGTTGCAGGTGACGTTGCGCATGCCACGGTGCTGGGCGACGGGTGCAACATGCGAGCGACGATGCTCGTCACGAGTGGCCGCGCTCGTGCCGGCGACCGCGCGACCGTCACCGGCCACGCCACTGCCAGCGAGCGCGGCCTGTTCGTCGCCGATGCCGCCCTGTCCGCGGCCGCGCCGGCGGATGTGCTGTTGCGCGCGCGTGCCGCAGCGGGCCGGCGTATCGACCGCCTGTTCAGTGGCGACGCGCCCATGGTTCGCGCGCCCGTGATCGCAGACATGAGTGCCATTTCTGCAGACCAGCGCGATCGCTTCGCGAGAGCGGGGCTCGTGCACATGCTCAGCGTGTCCGGCCTGCATGTGGGCATCGTGGCGCTCGCCCTCGAGCTGCTTGCGTCCGTGCTTCGGCTGCCGCGGACGCCTGCGCGCCTGGCCACGCTCCTGCTGCTTGCCGTCTATGTCGCGGCCATTGGCGCGCCGCCGCCTGCCGTGCGCGCGGCCGTGATGCTCGGCGCACTGCTGGTATCGCGCCTGCTGCAGCGGCCAACATCGCCGTGGGCCATTCTCGCGCTGGGCGCCGCCGCGCCGCTGTGGGACGCACGCACGGCGCTGGATCTCGGCTGGCAACTCAGCGTGGCGGGCACGGCGGCGCTCATCGCGGGCGGCGCGCTCGCTCGTCGGATCATCCCGCGCTCATGGGTCGGATGGCGCCGCTCACTCGCTGCCGGTGGCGTCATCAGCATCGTCGCCACGGCGGTCACCGCGCCCCTTGTCGCGTGGGCGTTTGGCAGGGTGTCGTTGCTTGGGCCAATAACCAATCTCGCTGCAGACCCTGTCATGGCCTTGCTCCAGCCTCTCCTGTTCCTCGCGATGGCGATACCGGTGCCCGGCATCGAACGGTTCACAGCGGATGCCGCGCACGCGCTGCTGGCGGCGTTCGATGCCATCGCGACCGCAGCCGCGGCAGTGCCGGGAGCCGCTCCAATGGTGCTGCCCACCGCGCTCGGCGCCATCGCAGCGGCCGTTGCATCCGTCGCATTGATCGTTGCCTGCGTAGCCCGTCATCCGGGGCGCGCCATGGTGGTGGTTGCCGCCAGCCTTGGTGTACTGGTGCTCGAGCCGCTCGTGCCTCGTGTGGGCGGAGTGGCCGAGCTGCACATGATCGACGTGGGGCAGGGCGACGCCCTCGCGTTGCGCACCTCGCGCGGCCGCTGGATTGCCATCGACGCGGGGCGCAGCTGGATTGGCGGCGATGCGGGACGCAACACGGTCGCGCCCTACCTTGCGCATCGCGGCGGCGCACTCGCGCTGTTCGTCCTCTCGCATCCGCACGCGGATCATGTCGGGGGCGCTGCGTCGTTGTTCGCCATGCTCCATCCATTGCGCTTTCTCGACCCGGGATATGTCGGCACGTCGAGCCCCTATCGGGCCGCGCTGGCAGAGGCAGCCGCTGACGCCATTCCCTGGCAGCGTGTGCGCCCCGGTGACTCCCTCGTCGTCGATGACGTGGTGCTCACGGCGCTTGCACCGGACTCGGCCTGGGCCGCTCGACTCACGGACGCCAATCTCGCCAGCACCGTGCTCCTCGCACGCATTGGTACCGTACGCATCCTCTTCACCGGCGATGCCGAGGCGCCGGAAGAGGACTGGCTCCTGGCGCACAGTGCCGAGGCGTTGCGCGCGGACGTGCTGAAGGTGGGGCACCATGGTAGCTCGACAAGCACCACACCGGAGTTCCTCGCTGCGGTGCATCCGCGCGTGGCGCTGGTGAGCGTGGGCGCGCACAATGCATATGGACATCCCAGTCCGGACGTGATGGCGTTGCTGAACGCTGCAAACGTGACCACCCTTCGCACAGACCGACTTGGCACCGTGGTCCTGCGGTTCCTGCCGCACACAATCGAGGTAACGGCACACGGTGAGCGGTGGCGCATTCCTGACCGGAGTCAATTGCGATAACGGCACGCATGGAAATATTCGCGATGGCCCTATCAGA
>JACMOE010000032.1 GCA_014378185.1 Gemmatimonadaceae bacterium
GCGGGTGCGCTCGCGGCGAAAGCGGGTCTCGACGAAACCTCGCTGTTCTGGTTCCGCATCGGCGCGTTGCTCCACGACGTCGGCAAGCTGATCGTGCCGGCGGAGGTGCTCAACAAGGCCGGCAAGCTCACGGAGGAAGAGTGGGCACTCGTGCGCCAGCATCCTGCGGCGGGTGAGCAGCTGCTCGCCGACGTCCAGTTTCCGTGGGACGTTGCTCCCATGGTGCGCAGTCACCATGAACGTTGGGACGGTGGCGGGTACCCCGACGGCCTCGTGGCGGAGAACATTCCACTGGCGGCGCGCATCCTCTGCGTCGCCGACGTGTACGATGCGCTCACCACGGAGCGCAGCTACAAGCGCGCCTTTTCGCAGCTCGAGGCGATGGAGATCATGCGGCGCGAGATCGGCCGCCAGTTCGATCCGCAGCTCTTCACGCTCTTCGAGGACCTGGTGCGCCGCGGCACGGTGAGCGCACCCTCGTCCACCCAGCGTGCCACGCCGATGCGCAAGTCCGGCGCGACGAACAAGGTGACGGTGTCGGAGGACGACGACCTCACGGGTGCACTGGTGCGTCGCGCGTTCGTGAACGTCACGTCGGCGGTGCTCGCCGAGCGGAGGCGCACGGGAGCGCCCGTCTCGCTGCTGGTGATCGACGTGGACCAGTTCAAGGCCGTGAACGACAACTTCGGGCACCTGGCCGGCGACGACGCCCTGCGCATGGTCGCCCGCGTCGTGCGGGACGGCCTGCGGCCCGGACAGTATGTGGGACGATATGCGGGTGACGAATTCGTGGTCCTGCTGCCGGGCATCGATTCGATGGGCGCGCTGGCGGTGGCGGAGGGGCTTCGCCGCACCGTCGCGGCAACGGCCATTCCCCTGCACGACGATCCCGAGCGCTCGCTGTCGGTGACGTTGTCCATCGGCGTGGCCACGGCACCAGAGCATGGCGAATCGTTCGAAGCCCTGTTCACCACGGCGGACCGTGCACTGTTCGACGCCAAGCGCGATGGGCGCGACAAGGTGGTTGCCGCGGGCAACACGAGTGACGCCACGCCGCAACTGGTGTTCAACAGGTTCGTCGGGCGTGCCTCGGAACTGCGCTCGTTGGTGATGGCACTGGACCAGAGCGTACATGGCGGGCCGCAGACGCGACTCGTCATCGGTGAAGCCGGCGTCGGCAAGTCGTCACTGGTGCGCCAGCTGCTGCCGGAATGCCGCCTGCGTGGCGCGGCCGTCGTCACGGGACGTGCCATGGAGAGCGAGAGTCGTCCTCCCTTCGGACCGTGGGCAGAAGCGCTGGCCGGCGTGCACGCGCTCGGGTTGGCGCCCAAGCGCACCTGGCCGCTGCTGGGCCGGCTCGTGCCGCTTCTCCGCGCGTCGGCCGCACGCGTGACCGATGAGGGCGTGCTCGATCCCTCGCAGGGACATCAGCTCATGCAGGAGCTCGTTGGCTTCCTGCGCGGTGCCAGTGAAGCCCGTCCGCTGCTGATCACGCTGGAGGACATGCACTGGGCCGACACGGCCAGTTGGGACGCCCTGGAATACGTGCTCACCCAGCTCACGACGGAGCGCATCTGCATCGCGCTCACGATTCGCAGCGAGGAGGCAGCGTACGGCGCCGTCCGTGAACGCCGTCAACGACTTACGCGCGATGAGCGCGTCCGCGAAATCAGGCTGGAGCGACTCACGGCCCCGGAGGTGAGCGAGTGGCTGCAGGGCGCGCTCCATCGCACGGACCTTGGCGACGACCTGCTCGACTTCGTGCTTCGTCACACCGAAGGCAATGCCTTCCTCATCACGCAGCTCATGCGCACGATGGTGGAAGAGCAGGTCTTCCGGCACAGTGGTGCCGCCTGGGAGTGGTCCATCCCGTCCGCGCTGGCCCTGCCGGCGGGCATGACGGACCTGGTGGGACGCCGCCTGTCGCGGCTGCCGCCCGCCGCGATGAAGATTCTCGTGACCGCCGCCGCCCTGGGACGCACCTTCTCGCTCCCGATGCTCATCGAGGCTTCTGGCGCCAACGCCGATAGCGTCCTCGATGCCGTGGACGCTGCGCTCGCGACCTCGGTGCTCGAGCCCGCGCGCGAACAGGACGACGACACGTACCAGTTCGCGCATGCGCTCCTGGTGGACGCGGTATTCAAGTCGGTGAGCCCGGCGCGCCGCAAGCTGACGCACGAGCGGATCGCCAATATCCTCGCCGTGCGCACGCCGGACGCGGTGGATCGCATCGCCTCGCACTACGCACGAAGCTCGAACGGCGCGCAAGCGTACCTGTGGTGCCGGCGTGCCGCGTCCAGCGCCATGGCCCTCTATGCGCTGGACGAGTCCGCGGAGTTTCTCCAGCACGCCCTGGCTCATGCGTCCACGGACGACGAACGCGCCGTCGTCCATGGTCAGCTGGCGCAGGCCGCGGGGCACTCCGGGCGCTGGGCCGAGGTCGAGCGCTCGTGCGACGCGATCCTCGCCACACCAGGCCATGGCGGTGAATCCGCGGCGGCAATTCCGGTGCATCTCCGTCGGCTGCAGGCGCGCGTTCGGCTCGGACAGGCGGCGCGCGAAACCGAGGCCGAATGCCGCGACCTGCTCGTAGTGGCCGAGCGCGTGGGGACGCGATCGGATGTGGTGCAGACGCGATCGTTGCTGGTGCAGACGCTCGCGCGTGTCGGCGAGATGGATGACGCCATTCGCATCGCGGAGGAATCGCTCGGCATCGCGGAGGAGAGCGGTGATGAAGCGCTGGCCTGCGGAGCCATGCACCGCCTGTCGATCACGCTGCTGCCATCGCGCACCGAGGACGCCGTCCAGCTCCTGAACCGATTGATCGAGCGCGCGCGCGATCGTGACGATCGCGTGATGGAAGCCCGCGCCTACCTCACGCTCGGCGTCGCACTGATGCGGCTTCGCGACGACCTCGGTGGTGCGGACGCGCTGCGGTCGGCGCTCGGTCTCGCACAGGATGCACAGGCGCTCGACGTGGCCGCGAGTGCGTCGATGAACCTGGGCGTCATCGGAATGCGGAGCGGCGATTTCGTGGCCGCCCACGAGGCCCTGAGCGACGCGCTCCGGCTGTACACGACACTTCGAAATAACGCGAACCGCCTGGCCGCATTGTACAACCTCGCCAATCTCCAGCAGGAGCGCGGTGATGCCGAAGCCGCACTCTCGCTGTACCGCGAAACCACGGCACTCGCCGACCAGCTCGGCACCGAAGACATCGCGATCGGAGCGTACGCCGGCGCCGGGCTCGCTGCGTTCCGCCTGCGCGACATCGACGGGGCACAGTCTGCCTTAGAGTCCGCAGAGCGCCGCCTCGGATCACGTCATGACTGGTGGTTCCAGAAACGCGAACTGCTGGAGTCACTCGCCGTGCGGCTCAGTGCGCGCGCGGAGCGCTACGACGAGGCATTGGCCCGCTTCCAGAAGGCGGTGCCACGGCTCGAGGAATCGGACGGGTACGCCGCGGCGTGGATGGTCGCGGATTGCGCCGCCGAACTCGGTGCGCACGACCGATCCGTGTGGGCAGAGGTGAACAGGTTTGCCGGACATCCCATGGTGCAGCAATTCATGCCGCTCTCCGCACGCTTCACGGCACTGGTCGATATGGCGGAACGGCTCGACACCGCCTACATGCGCACGGGCGACGTCCGGTAGGCGGTACAATGTCGTCCTGAGCAAAGCGAAGGACCTGCTCACTGTCTGGAGGAATGCAGGTCCTTCCCTGCGTTCAGGACGACGGCCGTTACGGCCGGCGCATTTCCCAGTTGGTCAACGGCGCATCGACGATCGCCGCCTGCACCGCGTCGGCAACGTCGCGACGAAGCTTCAGGTGTCGCGTACTCGTGCCGTGCGAATTCACGCGATTCATCAGGAGCACCACGAACAACCCGCGTTCCGGATCCACCCAGAGGGACGTGCCCGTGAATCCGGTGTGCCCGAAACTCCGCAGTGAGAAGTACCGGCCGGCGCTCGACTCCGGTGCCGGGGTATCCCAACCCAGCGCGCGACTCGACAGGGCACCCTGGCGCGATGTCCAGCGCGCCACCGTGGTCGGAGTCACGATGTGGGCATCACCATATGTTCCACCCGCCAGCAGGGTCTGCGCGAACACGGCGAGGTCGCGCGCGGTGGAGAAGAGTCCCGCGTGACCCGACACGCCGCCGAGTGCCCACGCGTTCCCATCATGCACGGTACCCTGAAGCAGTCCGCCCCGTGACGTGTCGACCGCAGTCGGTGCAATCCGGTTCCGAAGCAAGGCATTCGCGGTGTCGGGAAGGAACTGCGTGTCGAGCATGCCGAGCGGTTCGAATACGCGACGGGCGGCGAACTGGTCGAGTGGGATGCTGGTGATGCGTTCGATCACGGCCTGCAGCAGCACCATGTCCCAGTCGCTGTACACCGTGGTGGTGCCGGGTACCGACCTGACCGGTCGCGCATTGATCTGCGAGATGAAATCCGAACGACCCCGGTGCTTCAGGTATAGCGGCGCATACGACTCCAGCCCGCCGCTGTGCGTCAACAGCATGCGAACGGTGATTGACGCCTTGTCGGGCGCGTCGAGCTCCGGCAGGTAGGAGTGGACAGTCCGGGTCAGGTCGAGCTTGCCATCTTCCTCCAGAATCATCGCGGCGGTAGTTGTTGCAATCACCTTCGTGAGCGAGGCCAGGTCATAGAGCGTGGTGTTGCTCACGGCCGGCGAACCCGCCGCGTAATCCAGGGTGCCGAATCCACGCTGGTACACCAGCCGCCCGAAGCGCCCCAGCGCCAGTGCTGCGCCCGGCGCCGCTCCTTCCGCGAGCGCAACCTGCACGATGCTGTCAAGTCGCCCCGACAGCGTGGAATCCATGCCGACGTTGGCGAGCGACCCTTCAACGAGGGCACGTACGGGCGAGACGCGCACCGGAGC
>JACMOE010000317.1 GCA_014378185.1 Gemmatimonadaceae bacterium
GCGCTAGCGCGATCGCCTGCACACCGTCGTGCGCCTCGATCACGTCGTATCCGACATGACGCAGCACGGTTGTATAGATGATGCGATTGTCCTCGTTGTCTTCAACGAGGAGGATGGTCAGGCCCAAGCGTGCGGAAGGTTCCACAATCGTGCTGAGAGGCGGGAGGGATGGCTGTGGTCGCCAACAAGAGCAAAGCTAGTGCCCGTGCAGGGGCTTTGACACGGGGTCACCGGTCCGGCTCCGCGCCGAACGCACGCTCCAACGCGGCGATCTTTTCCACCCGGCGCCGGTGTCGCTCGGCGCCCGAAAAACGCGCCGCCAGGAAGTCCCGCAGCAGTTCGGCGGCCAGTTCCTCCCCGATCACGCGCGCACCAAGACACAACACGTTCATGTCGTCGTCCTCCACGCCCTGGCGCGCAGAGAACGAGTCGTGGCACATGCACGCCCGGATACCCCGTACCTTGTTGGCCGCCACCGCCGCACCCACTCCGCTGCCGCACACCACCACTCCACGTTCGGCGCGGCCATGCACCACTGCACGCCCCACCGCTGCCGATCGATCCGGATAGTCGTCGCCCGGTTCTATCGCCGCCGAACCACAATCCATCACCACGTGGCCGGCCGCGGCGATCTCCGCCAGCATTCGTGCCCGCAGCGGCCATCCAGCATGGTCCGACGCAAACGCAACGTTCATCGGGGTGCTCCGCTGATGGAACCATCGAGTACCGCATATGCCCAGACCAGCCGCGAAATGTCGGCGATCAACCGTGTGGCCACCTTCTCATCCGGAATGGCACGCGTGAGCACGACGAGCACGTACGGCGCACGGCCGGCGGGATAGACGATGGCGGCATCGTGCAGCGTGGCGGTGATGGCGCCCGTCTTGTGCGCCCCGGGCGTGCCAGCGGGCACGCCGGCGGGAATCTCGTCGTTGAATTCCTGTCGCAGCAGGATCTCCTTCATGAGGCGGGCACTCTCGGGGCGCAGCGCGTCGCCGAGCTCCACGTGCTCCAGCAGCACGGCCAGGTCGCCAGCCGTGGTCGTGTTGTTCCGACCTGCCGCGAACGCCTTGCCATCTTCCACACCGCGCAGCACGCGCATGTGCGTGGCACCCAGCGCGTGCGCCGAGGCATCGGCCTGCTCCGCACCCACGAGCGCAATGAGCGCATTCGTGGCCAGGTTGCTGGACCGCACGACCATCCGCTCCAGCAGGTCGCGCACGGCCATCCGCTCGCCCACGTGGGTGTAGACCGACGAGTCGCTGTCAGAGCCCGAGTCGAGCCTGTACGGCGACCCGTCGACGATGGAGTGAAACCGGTTCACCAGCAGCACGCGCTGGTCGAGCGACAGCCGGCCCGCATCGACCGCGCGGAGCACCTCGATCATCACGGGGATCTTCATGGTGCTCGCGGCGTGGAAGTCCACGTCGGCGTCCATGTCGAGCGAATCGGGGCGGCCGAGGTCGCGGTAACTCACGGCCACCTGTGCCGCCGGCACCTGCGCAACGCGCTCCGCAATGCGCGCCCGAAGTTGCGCCATGCCTGGTGACTGCGCGCCAGAGCGCCCCGCCGCCGCACACAGGGCGAAAAGGGTGATTGCCGTCGCGGCCAGCGGTCGTGTCATGGGACCGAATATAGGCCAATCCACCCGCAGCGTTAGCGCAGCCCGTTGCGTTTGAGGTGGTTGGCTCGTACTTGGCACAGAACGACGCCGTTCTGTCTCGTGCCTCAGGCCATGGACCCTCTCCGAGATCGAAGCGATGACCCCCGATCGCGCTGCAAGCGCCGCCCGTGTCACTGATACATCCGTGGCTCGCCAGGAGCGACTGCGGTTCTCCAATTTCGTCTTCGAGCGCACTCCCTCTGGCCAGGTCAGCTGCCTGGTGACACTGGAGTTCGGTCCCGGCGAACTCATTTCCGCCAAGGTCACGGGACAAGCGAGTCCCGCGGGCGACGTTCGCCTGGGTGCCGAAGCCACCATCCGTGCGCTCGAGATCTTCACCGAGAAAAAACTCACCTTCGACCTCATCGGGGTGAAGGTGGTGCGCGCGTTCGACGCCAACATCGTCATCTCGTCGCTCATGCAGCGCGGCGACGATGGGCCGGAACGCGTGCTCGGCTGCTACCTCGCCGATGGCGACCTGGTGCGCGGTGCCGCCCTGTCGGTGCTGAACGCGACCAACCGTGTCATGGGCAACTTCATCCTCTCTCGCTGAATCCACATGACGCTGCGGTATCGCGCGGTGGTCGCGCTCGTCGTGGCCGCGGCATCTGCCGCGTCGGCCCAGCCGGACGCCGTGACACGTGCCGTCGTCATCCCGCAGCAAGCCGCAATGGATTCGGCCGCTCCCGAGCCCACCTGGGACATGGACGTGCGCTCGTACGAAGCACAGGATCGCGTCGCTCACTACGTGAGCATGTTCAGTGGCCGCGCGAAGGAGCGAATCGCCGAACGCCTTTCGGCAGGATCGCGATACGAACCGATGATCCGGGCGAGCATGAAGGCCGGCGGCGTCCCCGAGGACATGTACTACCTGGCGCTTGTGGAAAGCGGCTACAATCCGCACGCCTACTCCCGGGCCGCCGCCGTGGGGATGTGGCAATTCATGACGTCGACCGCCCGTGACATGGGCTTGCGCGTAGACCGCTGGGTGGACGAGCGACGAGATCCCGTGCGCTCGACGTCCGCGGCCGTTCGCTTCATCCGGGGCCTGCGCGATCAGTTCGGCTCGCTGTACCTTGCCGCGGCCGCGTATAACGGAGGTCCGGGCCGGGTGGCCCGTGGCCTCACCAAGTACGCTGACGACCTGCAGGGAGCACAGGGCGAGGACGCCTTCTTCGTGCTGGCTGGCAAGGATTTCCTGAAGACCGAGACGCGCGACTACGTGCCCCAACTCATCGCCGCGGCGCTCGTGGGCAAGGACCCCGTCCGCTACGGGATGGACCTGCACGCCCGACCGCCATTCGCATACGACTCCGTGCTCGTGCCGCCCGCGACGCCGCTCTCCGCCATTGCGCGGGCGGCCGGTGCTGCCGTGGGGGACGTGAGTGAGCTCAATCCGCACCTGCTGCGTGGCATGACACCGCCCAACGAATCCTTCCAGGTGCGCATCCCACCCGGAACGGGCGCCGGGTTCGATTCCCTCTTCGCCGCATTGCCACGCGCCGACATGGTGGCCACCCGATCCTTTGCGTCGAGGAAGGGAGACACGCCGGCCAGGCTCGCGCACGCGCATGGCATTCCCGAGTCGGCCTTCAGGACCTTCAACCCGGGCCTGCACACCCTCAAGAACGGACGGCTGGCACCCGGGCAGTCGATGGTGCTCCCCACGGTCGCCGTCGCGCTGGCCGCGCTCGATGTACCTGACCATTCACTGATCGTCTCGACGAAGGCCCGCAAGGGGAGGGGGAAAGGGAAATCGGGCGCCAGCTCGAAAGCCGACGCCCGATCCAGGACGATGAAAAGAGCCGCGGGGAAGAGGAAGTCAGCGGGCTGACCCTCAGGGTCAGTTCACCACACCACGCCCCTTGTACCCCTTGGTGAGGATGCGGTCGTAGCCATTGGACGGGCTGTTTCCCTCCGCGCGCGACTTCGCCACAGCCACCGGCCCGCGATTATAGACGAGAAGCGCCGTCTTCATGTCGCCGTGGTACTCATTGACCAGACCGCGAAGGTAGCGAAAGCCGATCCGGAGGTTGGTGGTGGGCTCGTACAGTCCCTTCGCGGTGATGTCCTTCTGATAGTACCGGGCGGTTGATGGCATGACCTGCGTCAACCCCAGTGCCCCTACCGGGCTGGTCGCGTGGACATTGAAATCGCTCTCCAGCTTCACCAGCCGAAACGCCAATTCCGGGTCGATACCTTCCGCCGCCGCCACGTCCACGATGCTGCTGGCCAGGGCCGCATTGATGCCGTACTGCGTGGAATAACCAATCACTCGATTCGCCCGATCCAGCTGCGTACGGACGAGTTCCAGCTCACCGCGAGCGGAATCCACCTGCGACGCAAGGGTGCGATCGGTGCTCAGATCCAGTCGAAACGCACTCCGTGAAGGAACAGGAGCGGCCTCGGCATCCAATGTCGCCGGCTTGCGATTTCCCAAAAGAAAGCCCAAAGCGCTGAAGAAGCTGAGGGCGAGCACCGTCTGCTTGATTCGGGTGCGCCGCCGATATGCGTCTCCGCGGTGCACGTACGTGCCTCGTAGATTCATCATAAGTCGAACCCTGGTAAAGGGTTACGTTCGGTTGTTCAGCTTGCTGCTTCCGTATGCTAAGGGGCAACGCCCATGCCATCAAGCCTTGCATATGGGCCACTCGCTCCACCTGTTTTCTCGGCCAGGGCGATTTCCCCGATGACCATCGACCGGTCCATGGCCTTGGCCATGTCGTAAATGGTGAGCAACGCCACGGTTGCGGCCGAGAGCGCCTCCATTTCCACGCCCGTCTTGCCAACCGTGCGCGCGACGGCTGAAACGCGAATGCCGGGAAGCGACGGGTCGACGGCGAAGTCTACCGACACGTCCGTGAGCGCAATGGGGTGACAGAGGGGAATGAGGTCAGCGGTCCGCTTGGCCGCCATGATGCCAGCCAGGCGGGCGACGCCGAGCACGTCGCCCTTGGCCATGGCATTGGCCTGTATGGCGTCGAGCGTTGCCAGCGTCATCGTGATGGAGCCGGTCGCCCGGGCCATGCGCGCGGTGTCGGGCTTCAGGCCCACATCCACCATGCGGGCGGTGCCGTCGGCGGCCACGTGCGACAGGCGATCCTGAGGCTTTCCGGTCATCCGACCAGCCGCTCGAGCTGTCGTATCAGTTCGCTGGTGATGAGCTGCGGATTCACGTTCCCGGTGGCGCGTGTCTTTGCTGCCTCCACGCAGTCCAGGGCGCGTGCGGACGCGTTCGCTGACGAGTTGTTGCCACGCTCGGCCGCTGCGCGCACGCGCTCGTGAAGCAGGGTGGTGAGGGCATCCAGCGACGTGCTGAAGGCTCCACGTGCCTTGCTGGACCCTTGCATCAGCGCGGTGCGGCTTTGCTCCCTTCGATCCCGGTTCGAGGCGGCGTCGAGGATCCGGCGGGCGCGGGCGATCGCATCGGCCCATTCGGCGCCACCCACCAGCGATCC
>JACMOE010000318.1 GCA_014378185.1 Gemmatimonadaceae bacterium
AACCCGTATTGGCGCGTCTGCGCGGACCCAGGCGGTCGCGCGCCTCGGGCTGGGCATGCGCGACAGCGTTGCCCTCCTGTTGCAACGCGTCGAACGACTGCCGCACACGTCACAGGGGCTCACCACGATCGCAACGGTCGCCGCCGCCGCGGGGAAGTGGGATCGCGCGTTCGCCGCCGGTGACTCGGCCACGACAAAGTCCGGATCACTCGACTGGATCGACCAGTACCCGTCCGTTTGGAAGCCCGTCGTGGCTGACCCGCGGCTGCAGGCGTCGTGTCGTCTGGCGAAGCGCGACTGCGGACCGGTGGTGCGGCTCATCAACGCCGCGATACCACTTCCCGCGGGCATCTCCCCGCGATGACAACAGAGCTCGAACGTCTCACCCGCGCCCTCAGCGCGACCTACCGCATCGAGCGCGAGCTCGGCGCCGGTGGCATGGCCACGGTGTACCTGGCGCACGGCCTCCAGCACGAGCGCGACGTCGCCATCAAGGTGCTGCACCCCGACCTGGGCGCGGCACTCGGCGGCGACCGCTTCCTGAGCGAGATCCGCACCAACGCTCGCCTGCAGCACCCGCACATCCTCCCGCTGCTGGACTCGGGCGAGGCGGACGGGCTGCTGTACTACGTGATGCCACTCGTCACCGGCGAGACGCTGCGCGCGCGCCTCGAGCGCGAGCGCCAGCTCCCGGTCGACGATGCGTTGCGGATTGCGCGCGAGATCGCTGACGCGCTGGGCTATGCGCACAGCCTCGGCATCGTCCACCGCGACATCAAGCCGGAGAACATCCTGCTCCAGGGCGGGCACGCGCTCGTGGCGGACTTCGGCATCGCTCTCGCGGTGCAGAGTGCCGGCGGCGCGCGCATGACGCAGACCGGCCTCTCGCTCGGCACGCCGCAGTACATGAGTCCCGAGCAGGCGATGGGAGAGCGGACGATCGACGCACGCAGCGACGTGTACGCGTTGGGCGCCGTGACGTACGAGATGCTGGTCGGCGACCCGCCGTTCACCGGCTCGACCGTGCAGTCGATCGTCGCGCTGTCATCCCACGCGCACAGCGCGTTGGGATCTACCTTCACTCCAAGTAGCTGGCTACTCGCAGGGATAGTAGATCCCAACATCCGCTTCGCGGGGGCTCTCGCTGAAACGCGAGCGACAGCAGCCCGGCGTCGAGCGCCCCTGCGTACGCAATATGGAGATACTGCCGGCCGAGCAAGCTCGCCGCGCCGGATGCGAGCTCGACCACGTTGTGGGGTGATACCCGCACCCCGAAGGGCACTTCGCCCGTCAACGACCGCCTGGGCGAGGCGCGATCATTCATCTGGTCTCAACTGATCGCATCGCCCTCCGTCCGGAGCTGCTCATGGCCACACTCGTTGGCCCCTCGCCCAAGCCGATCCCGACTCCAGCAGCGCGGGATGGCACGTCCACGATGAAGGCCCTCGTGTACCACGGGCCCGGCAAGCGATCGCTGGACGACCGGCCGAAGCCCGTCATCCTCGCCGCGACCGATGCCATCGTCCGGATCGTGAAGACGACGATCTGCGGCTCCGACCTCCACATCCTCAAGGGAGACGTCCCCTCGGCCGACACCGGACGAATCCTCGGTCACGAGGGAGTCGGTGTGGTGGAGCAGGTGGGGCAGAACGTGTCAATCTTCAAGCCGGGCGATCGCGTCCTCATCTCGTGCATCTCGTCCTGCGGCAAGTGTCCGAACTGCAAGCGCGGCATGTACTCGCACTGCGAGAACGGCGGCGGCTGGATCCTCGGCAACCTCATCGACGGCACGCAGGCCGAATACGTTCGCATTCCCTTCGCGGACAACAGCCTGTATCCCGTGCCCGAGGGAGCGGACGAGGAAGCGCTGGTCATGCTGAGCGACATCCTCCCCACCGGCTTCGAGTGCGGCGTGCTGAAGGGCGCAGTCAAACCAGGCGACACCGTCGCCATCGTCGGTGGCGGACCAGTGGGGCTGGCCGCGCTGCTCACCGCGCAGTTCTATGCGTTGGCCGAGCTCATCGTGATCGATATCGACGACAACCGGCTGGAGGTGGCGCGCACGCTCGGCGCCACGCACACGATCAACAACACCGACGATGGCGCCGTTGCACTCGTGATGGCGCGCACCGGCGGTCGCGGAGTGGACGTCGCCATCGAGGCAGTCGGCACTCCCGGGACATTCGAGGTCTGCCAGCAGATCGTGAGCGCCGGCGGTCATGTGGCCAACGTCGGCGTGCACGGCAAGCCGGTGCAGCTCGAGATGCAGCGCCTCTGGTCACAGAACATCACGCTCACGACCCGGCTCGTGGACACGGTGACCATCCCGATGCTGATGAAGATGGTCGCGTCCGGGCGAGTGAAGCCGCAGACCCTGATCACGCACCGCTTCGCGCTCGCGGACACGATGGCCGCGTACGACGCGTTCGGCGACGCGATGCAGGAGCGTGCGCTGAAGGTGATCATCTCCAATGAGTGAGCGGGGCAGGTGTGCTCGCGAACCAACGTGCGGATGGTGATGGGATGCTGACGGTCCTCCTCGTGCAGCTCGCGCTGCCGCTCGTCGTGCTCGTGTGGCTGGCGCTGTGGCGTCAGCCGAGCACGACGGCGTGGACTCTGGCCGTGGTCATCGCTGGATCGTTGTTCGCTATTCTCCATCTCGCCGGCCTCTGGCTGGTGCTCCCGTGGTACCTGCCCGCGATCTACGCTCTCCTCGCGATTCCGGCGGCGGCCGTCGCATGGCGTCGGCGCCATGGTGCGGTGCGTTGGCCCATCGGTGCGAAGCAGTGGGCGGGCATCGCGGTTCGCGCGACGGCAGCGGCATGCATGGTGCCCGTGACGGTCTACGCGATGCTCGGACGACGCAGTCCCAACGATGCCGTGCAGCTTGCATTTCCGCTGCGTCAGGGCACGTACCTCGTCGCCAACGGAGGCGGTGTCGGGCTCCTCAACGCGCACCTCATGACACTCACTGCGGAGCGCTTTCGCGCCTACCGCGGGCAGAGCTATGGCGTCGATGTCGTGCGAGTGGATCGGGTCGGACGGCGTGCACACGGACTCCAACCCCGCGCGGTGTCGGCGTACCGCATCTTCGGCGACTCGGTCTTCGCGCCCTGTGCTGGACGCGTCGTGCAGAGCACCGATGGCCTGGCCGATCAGCCGGTGCCCAACGTGGACCGCACGCACATGGCAGGTAATCACGTGCTCCTGAGCTGCGGACCCGCCTGGGTGCTCCTCGGCCATCTTCAGCAGAGCAGTGTGCGCGTCGTCACGGGGGACACGGTGCGCGTCGGCACACTGCTGGGACGCGTTGGCAATACCGGCAACACCGGAGAGCCTCATCTGCACATTCACGCGCAGCGTCCGGGTACCGACGCGATGCCGCTGGGGGGAACACCACTGCCGACTCGCCTCGACGGTCAAGACCTCGCGCGCAACGATCGAATCACAACAGGGCCATGAGATGATGCGCTACGCGTTCGCCGTACTGATCGGGATTCACGCCCTCCTTCACCTCATCGGCGCTGCAAAGGGACTGGGCTGGGCGGCGGTGCCGCAGTTGCGAGCGCCGATCTCCGCGAGCGCGGGGGCGCTCTGGCTCGTGGCTGGAATCCTGCTCGCTGGCGC
>JACMOE010000319.1 GCA_014378185.1 Gemmatimonadaceae bacterium
GACGGAGAGTTCCACGAGGCGTTCGTGCGCGCCGGCGCTGGCAAGCGACTGCTCAGCTTCTTCCAGTCTGTCAAGCCGCACGCCGATCGCTTCATCTATCTGTACTACACGACGCTCACCACGGAGATCATCGTCTCCACCCGCGAACATGACCTGATCATCAACGCGATCAGGTCGGGGGATGCCGCCGCGGCTCGGCACGCGGTACAGACGAACTGGCGAAATGCCGCGGAGCGCCTGGCCAAGTCGATCACCGCGGTTGGCGAGCGAGGGGTGTGGTGACCGCTCCCGAGACCGCGACGAGTCCGGATCGCATGCCGGCGGACATTCTCCGCGATACCATCGACATCCGCCACGTTCGGACGCACGACGAATTCGTGCAGTGTGTGGAGCTGCAGGCGTCCACCTGGGGAAGGGGCTTCCGCGAGTCGGTGCCGGCCACGATCCTCAAGATCACCCAGCGTCTGGGGGGCATTACCGCCGGCGCGTTCGCACCGGACGGGACGCTGCTCGGCTTCATCTTCGGCATCACCGGTGTCGAGCATGGCACGCTGGTGCACTGGTCGGATATGCTCGCCGTCGACCCTCGAGTCCAGAATCACGGGATCGGGCGACGGTTGAAGGAATTCCAGCGCGATGCCGCGCGAGCGATCGGTGCGACGCGCATGTACTGGACCTTCGATCCGCTCGTCGCGCGCAACGCGCACTTCAACCTGAATCTGCTCGGGGCGCGCGTGTCCGAGTACGTGGCGGACATGTATGGCACCGATACGGGCAGCCTGCTGCACAGTGGAGTGGGGACCGACCGCTTTATCGTGATGTGGCCAATCGATCTACCCGCTGGCGCAACTGGCGGTCACGGCGATTCCCTTCACGAAGGGACGCTGGCGTCAGGTATGCTCGCCGCACCAATCCTGAATGCCCATCCTCACCTGGGCCATCTCGCCGCCCTCGAGCCCGCCCCGCCTCCGCTGGCGCGCGTGGAGATTCCGGATGACATCTTCGGCATTCAGGCCGGCGGGACTACCGACGCGGCCCAGTGGCGCGTTTCCACGCGGACCGCGTTCCAGTGGGCGCTGGCCAATGGCTATCGCGTCGTGCGGTTCGAGCGCGACCTGTCCAGCGCACGAGGCTACTACCTGATCGCGCACGGCCTGCAGGCCACTTCCATCGCACGCTGATCCTCAATGCCTGACTCGCCACAGTCCCTCTGCCTCGACCAGATCGTCCTTCGCGAAATCCGGCTGCCCCTCAAAGAACCCTTCCGCATCTCCTCGGGAGTGGTCACGGAGCGTCGCATCCTCCTGCTTACGCTGCGCGACGCCGATGGCGTGGAGGTGTGGTCCGAGTGCGTGGCCGGCGAGCAGCCGAACTACACTGCCGAAACGATCGATACAGCGTGGCACGCCATCACCACGTGGATCGCGCCACGCGTCCTTGCTCAGGCTTTCGAGTCGCCACGCGCGCTCCGTCCCGCACTCGAACGTAATTTTCGCGGCCATCCGATGGCCAAAGCCGCGGTGGAGATGGGTTACTGGGCGCTCGCCGCAACGCGCGCCGACCAGCCGCTCGCCCGTTTTCTCGGCGGCACGCAGTCTCACATCCCGACCGGAATCTCCCTGGGCATCCAGGCCACGCCGGAGGCCCTCGCCCAGC
>JACMOE010000320.1 GCA_014378185.1 Gemmatimonadaceae bacterium
GACTGGCCCATCCGATATGCGGACATTGCGCCCTGGTACCATCACGTGGAGAAGCACGCCGGCATCGCCGGGTCCCGCGACGGGCTTCCACAGCTGCCGGATGGCCAGTTCCAGCCGGCCATGCCCCTTAATTGCGGCGAGGAAATGGTGGCGGGCAAGCTGAAGAAGGCGTTCAACGGAACGCGCCACCTCATTCCTGGTCGCACGGCCAACGCCACCAAGCAGCTGGAAGGGCGCAACGCCTGCCAGTACCGGAATGCCTGCTGGCTGGGGTGCCCGTACGGAGCCTATTTCAGCACGCAGTCGTCCACGCTGCCGGCTGCGGCCAAGACGGGCAAGCTTACGCTGAAGCCCTGGCAGATCGTCACGGAAGTCATCTACGACAAGGACAAGAAGCGTGCGACCGGCGTGCGGGTGCACGATGCGGTCACGGATCAGACGACCGACTACTCGGCCAACGTGATCTTCCTGTGCGCATCGACGCTCAACTCCACGTGGCTGCTGATGCGCTCCGCCACCGACGTGTGGCCCGGCGGTTTGGGCAGCAGCTCCGGCGAGCTGGGACACAACCTGATGGATCATCACTTCCGCTGTGGTGCCGAGGGCACGCTGGAAGGCCTGGAGGACAAGACGTCGTATGGCAGGCGGCCCACGGGCTTCTACATCCCGCGCTATCGCAACCTCTTCGGCGACAAGCGGGACTACCTTCGCGGGGTCGGCTACCAGGGCAGCGCGTCGCGTGAGGGCTGGTCGCGCGCGGTAAAGGAGCTGGGCGTAGGCGCCGCGTTCAAGGACGAGATGGCGCTGCCGGGCGCGTGGACCATCGGTGCAACGGCGTTCGGAGAAATGCTCCCGAATCACGCGAACATGATTTCGCTCGATGCCACGAAGAAGGACAAGTGGGGCCTGCCGGTGCTCAAGATCGACTGCGCCACCGGCGAGAACGAACGCCTCATGCGGAAGGACATGATCGCCGACATGGTGGACATGCTGGAGCAGACCGGCGTCAAGAAGGTGAAGGCGTACGACAACGAGTATTTCCCGGGCATGGGCATCCACGAGATGGGTACGGCGCGCATGGGGCGCGATCCGAAGACCTCCGTGCTCAATTCGCACAACCAGGTGTGGGATGCACCGAACGTGTTCGTGACGGATGGCTCCTGCATGACATCCGCCGCGTGCGTGAATCCGTCCCTGACCTACATGGCGCTGACGGCGCGAGCCGCCGACTTTGCCGTGAAAGAGCTCAAGCGACGCAACCTGTGACCCGGAGACTGACATGACACTGGACATCGAGCAGATCCGGCTGATCAACCGGCGCGAAGCCATCCGGCGCGTGAGTGCGTTGCTGGGTGGCGTGGCCTTCGTGGGTGGCAGCGGCCTCCTCACGGCCTGCGAGCAGGCGAAGGCGCCGAGCGGTGAGGCCCCCGGAAAGTTTTCCGCCGAGGATATCGCCTATCTCGACGAGATTGCGGAGACCATACTCCCCGCCACGAAGACGCCGGGCGCCAAGGCGGCGAAAACGGGCGCGTTCATGGCGCTGATGGTCACGGACAGCTACGACGCGAAGCAGCAGAAGATCTTTCGTGACGGCATGGGCACGATCGACGCGGCCAGCAAGAAGGCCAACAATCTCGGTTTCATGGCGGCGACGCCTGCACAGCGGCTTGCCGTCCTCACCACCCTGGATCGCGAGCAGAAGGCATACACGGATCGGCGGGAGGCAGCTGATCGCAAGAAGAAGGGGCTTGCGCCCATGTCCACAGAGACGAGTGCGCCGGCGGCGGATCCGCACCTGCCGGACGAGCGCAAGGAGGTTGCGGTGGGCACGGAGGGGAGCGGTGTGGTCGCCGTGGCCGCCGACGCACCGCCGCACTTCTTCCGCATGATGAAGGAGCTCGCGCTCCTGGGGTTCTTCACGTCGGAAGTCGGCTACACCAAGGTGCAGCGGTATATCGAATCACCTGGTCGATTCGATCCCTGCCTGCCATACACGGCTGGGGAGCCTGCCTGGGCCCCGCATGCGTAGCTGAGGTCATCCCGAAACCAGTCGTCATCCCGAGCGAGCAAAGCGAGTCGAGTGATCTGCACCCTGTAACCAGGCGGCAAGTGCAGATTCCTCGACTGCGCTCGGAATGACAAACCTTACTTCGCCAGCCGATACAGCTCGAACTGCACCACGAGATCCGTCGTGCTCCACAGCTGCACGTCGGAGCCGGAACCGTATCGTACCGGCACCACACGCCCATCCCGGACATCATAGCTCCACAGTTCGCTGTGAAACCCGGATGCGTCCACAGCGGCCCGTACGTGGTCCATCGCGTCCCGGAGGGTGCGGACGTACGATGCCACGTCAGGGTCGCGCAGTGCCGCGGTGCTCGCGTCCGCGATGCGCGCCATCGTGCCGATGAGAAAAAGGTTGTTTTCGCGTCCCCAGATCACGCGCGGGCCGTGGTACCTGTCGCGGTCGAAGTCCCGCCAGATGGACGGCGAGGCGTAGGCGTCGTTCGCGACGGCGGGGCCAACTCCAGGGACGAGGAGCCCCACGGGATACGGACGCGCGAACAACTGCACATCGCGAAGCACCGCCGCCCGCGTGCGGGCGTCGGGCGCAATCCGCGCGGATTCTTCCTCGCCGAGAAACAGGCGAGTTGCCGGGTCGCTGTTCGCGACGTCGATTGGATACCCGTCACCGTCGAGCGACAGGGCGAGAAAGGTGAGGGAATCGTCATCGGCATGCGTGGCCGCACGCACACCCGTCCAGTGCTGGCGCTGCTCCTCCGGCATGGCGGCCAGGCGCGCTGACGTGCGCGCCCGCACCTCCGCGGCCGTGAGGCGCACGAGAAACGCCCGTGCCGCTCCCTGCCAGGTGGCGGTGGCGTGCTGAAGCAGCGATGGCTCGCGGAGGTAGCGTCCCATCGGTGTGTCCACGCCGAACTCGGGATGCGCGCGGACGAGTGAGTCCGCCGGAAAGCCAATGGTACGCAGCGCGTCGAGTATGCGGCCTACGGACTCCAGGGCATGCGGAGCCCAGATGGCATTCACGTCCATTGCGTACCGCCCGCCGGCATAGCCCACGTTGCTGTCGCGCCAGCTCTGCGATGCCCACCGGCCCGAATCGCGCGGTGCGAATGAAATGAAGTTCGACGCGACCGGATGCGCAGCGTACGGTGCCGTGACACGCGCCACGAGCGCCAGCTCCCGCAGCAGGCGGTCGATGCGAGGCCCGCCGCTGTCCGTGCGATCCAGCAGGAAGGCGCGCTTGCGGGCGGCGCTCACGGTGACATCGGTGAGCCACCGCGCCGCCACGATTGGAAACTGGAACTCCGCATCGATCATGTGGTAGTTCTCGCGCACGCGCCGCAGGTGAAGGAGCACATCGCGCGCACGCGCCGTCGCACTGTCGGCAGCGCCGCGATTGCCGCCGCGCGCATGCAGTGCCGCATCCGCAACCAGCGCCGCATACTCGCTGGCGGCCTCCCGCACGGCCTGGCCACCCAATGCCTCCTCGTGACTCACCTGTCCAGTGGGAGACAACTTTCGCAGTGCGCTCGCGATCACGAACTCCGACATGTCCGTGCGCCAGACCGGTCGCATCATCAGCGCCGTCATCAGCATGTCGCGCCCGAAATAGGTGGCGTAGGTGGGCAGCCCCGCCATCAACTTCTCGTGGGACGACAGCAGCTCGAGCCCCCGCACCTGCCGCTCGAGCCGCCGGGCGCGCAGCGTCGCCTCCGCACTCACCGGCGAGCGCTGCGAGCGCGACGCATCCAGGAATGCCAGGAACGACTGATTGAAGATCTGCCCGCGCCGAAGGGGAGTCAGGGGCGATCCACTGGTGATGATGCGCACCGTGAACGGAATGCTCCCTCCGCTTCGGGCGCGCAGCGTGACGGAGTCGCCTGCCACGACGGTCGTCACCTGGCGTGCATTCGAGCGTATCTCAAGCGCGAGCGTGTCGGCACCGTCCAGCGCGACCTGCGCGACGCGCACCACCGACATGCCCGACATGGTGTGCGCCGTGACGACGGGGCGCAATCGTGCGCGCAGCTCCTCCACGCTAATTGCATGCAGGAGCGTCAACTGCACGCGACGCTCCGCCGGCTCGAGCGACGCGACTGCCGCGAGCAGGCGATCCATTTCCGGCAGCGTGTAGGGGGCATCCGCGAATGGCGTCTTCTGCCGGTTGGCGTACAGGAGGTCGCGCTCCACGCGCATGGAGCCCAGGAGGAACCAGCCGATGTCGATTTGTGAATCCCTCGCCATGAGCGCGTGCTCGAGCGTCCGTGTGCGCCCGGCGCGCCACACGGTCGCTCCAGCGCCGTTCCACTGGAGCGCCGCGGCACGCCCCTCAACGCCACGAGCGGTAAAGCCGAAGCTCTCATCATCCGCGTCTGCCCAGAGATGGACCACGCGATCGGCACGTGAATCCAGGTACACCTGGACGGTGTTGCCGGCCGCGTCGCGGTAGAAACGGGTCTGGTAGCCCTGGTACGCGGCGCTGTCGTCCAGGCCACGCTCGGGAAACGAGAGCACCGGCAGTGTGGCGACCGGTGCAGCGAGCTGCGCGAACAACGCGAGGCTGAGCAGGCTCATGGTATCATCAGGAAGGTCAACGTTTGGCGCGGCGCTTGGTGGGCGCGCTGCGCGTGGCCACGGATCCCAGCTCCACGAGCGTCGTCCGGATGCGGACGTCCATCATGGCATCGGAGTTGTGCTCGATCATCCCGATGAGGATGTGCGCCGTCCGCTCGCCCAGCTCCACACCAGAATGGCGCAGGTGCGTGACGTTGGGATGCAGGAAGGTAGGTGCCTGCCCGTCGCTGATGGCCATGAGCGACACGTCCTCGGGAATGCGGGTGCCGCGGCGGGAGAGCAGGTGGTGCGTGTGGACGAGCAACTCATCGGTCATGGTGAAGATGGCCGAGAGGTCCGGATGCGCGGCGAAGGCGCGGTCGAGTTGTTCCTCCAGCTCGTCGACCATCGCAACGCGCAGGATCTGCGACTCCGCCAGCGGGATGCCCATCTCGGCGTGCGCGCGCTGGAAGCCCTTGAGCCGCAGGGCACTGATACGCTGCCGCTGATCGCTGAAGATGCCAAGGCAGCGCGTGTGTCCGTGCTCGAAGAGGTAGCAGGCGGCTTCGCGCCCCGCATCCTGATCGTCGATGGTGATGGTGGTGTGCTTGATGGTCTCGATGGTCTTGTCGAGCAGCACCACGGGAATGCCGCAGTCACGCAGGATGTCGAGATGCTGGAGGTCCGCCGTTTCGGAGGACAGCACGAGGAGCACCCCGTCCGCGGAAAGCTGCGTGCAATACTCCACCAGCCGGCGTTCCTGCACGATGGAGTTGTCCGACTGGAAGACAATGAGCGAATAATCGTTCTGCTGCACCACGCGATTGATGCCCGTGATCATGGAGGGCATGAAGAACATGTTCATCTCCGGCACGATCAACGCGATGAGGCGCGAGTGCTTGGCGCGGAGGTACCGGGCACGGTAGTTCGGGATGTAGCTCATCGCCTGCGCCACCTCGCGCACGCGCTCCTTGGTCTCGCGGCTGATGTCCGGGTGATCGGCCAGGGCCCGTGAGACGGTGGCCATGGAGAGCCCGACCGTCTTGGCGATATCCTTCAGGGTGATGCGGTTTCCTGCCATGATTCACCGGGTTGGTTCTGAACGTCGCAAATATTGCGCAAACGATTGCCCTCGTGGGGCGGAGCCTGCGTGCCGCGGGTGACGGCGGGATCCCGGGGGATAGAATCGCGCCACGCAGGTTGCGACTTTGTACCATCACGTTACAATTGCGACTGAAGTTTTGCACGAACCTTTGCGAACCGCAACCGCAATCGCAACTGCTGGCCGCTGGCGTACCCACGAGGAGACTATGCGACGCGCTGCCCACTTCCTGATCGCCGTGAGCATCCTCTGCACCCTGCATCCCGACGGTGCGCAGGCGCAAAGGGATCGAACTCCGCCTGCCTGGACCCGCAAGGCGGTGATGTACGAGGTGAACGTCCGCCAATACACGCCGGAAGGCACCTTCCAGGCGCTGCGGCCGCACCTGCCGCGAATCAAGGCACTCGGCGTCGACGTCATCTGGTTCATGCCCGTGCAACGCATCGGAGTGCTGAACCGCAAGGGATCGCTCGGCAGCTATTACTCCATCGCCGACTATCGGTCGATCAATCCGGAATTCGGGACTGCGGCCGATTTCAAGGCCGTCGTGGCCGACGCGCACCGGCTGGGCATGAAGGTCATGATCGACTGGGTGCCCAACCACACGTCGTTCGACCACATCTGGGTTGCGCCCCACCCCGACTGGTACGTCCATCGGGCGAATGGATCGATCTCCAGCGCCGTGAGCGAATCGGGCGTGGAGAACGACTGGACGGACGTCGCGCAGCTGAATTACGACAACCAGGCCATGCGGCGCGCCATGATTGCCGACATGCGCTGGTGGATCGACCGCATGGCAGTGGATGGCTTTCGCTGCGACTATGCCTCTGGCGTTCCCCTCGACTTCTGGGTGGCCGCACGGCACGCCCTGGCGGCGGTGAAGCCGGACATCTTCATGCTCGCGGAAGCCGAGTCGCCTGGGCTGGGCGAGGCCTTCGACATGACCTACGGATGGGAACTGCACCACCTGCTGAACGATCTCGCACAGGGCAAGAAGCCCACGTCGGAACTCGACGGCTATGTGCAACGGCAGAAGCGGGCGTATCGCACCGCCGACTTCCATCTCAACTTCACCACCAACCACGACGAGAACAGCTGGAACGGCACGGAGTTCGAGCGCATGGCGGCCAATCACCTGCCCGCGTACATCCTCGCAGCCACCCTGCGCGGTTCATTTCCGCTGCTGTACACCGGCCAGGAAGTGAGCCTCAGCAAGCGGCTCCGCTTCTTCGAGAAGGACACCGTGGACTGGAAGGGGCCGTCGCTTGCTGCCTTCTACACGGCCGTCTTCGACCTGAAGCACGCCCAGGCGGCGCTGTGGAATGGCGGTTGGGGCGGCGATGAATCGGTGCTGCACACGGACGGCGGCACCCGCGTGTATGCCTTCACGCGCGTGCGCGGCGAGAGCGAGGTGCTGGTGGCGGTGAACTTCGGCGACGCCGCTGTCGCGGTTGCATATCAGGGGCTGGATCATCCCGGCGCCTATACGGACTGGTTCGCCCGCACTCCCGTACCACTTCCGGCCAGTGGAACGCTCGACATTCCGGCGCACGGTTACCGCGTGCTCGTGCGCGGTCGCGCCACCCCGTAGTCTCCTCTCCTGCTGACCACGAGATCATGACCCAGAAGCCGCGCCTCAGTCCCGTCGGATTGTTCAACATGAGCTTCGGCTTTCTCGGCATCCAGTTCGGCTGGGGTCTGCAGCTGGCGAACATGTCGGCCGTGTACGAGAAGCTCGGGGCTCGGCCGGACCAGGTGCCCCTACTCTGGCTTGCCGCACCCGTGACCGGGTTGCTGGTGCAACCCATCATCGGCGCGCTCAGCGATCGCACGTGGGGGCGACTCGGGCGCCGACGCCCTTACTTCCTCACCGGCGCGGTGCTCGCGTCCATCGCGCTCTTCTTCATGCCAACGTCGAGCAGCCTCTGGATGGCCGCTACGCTGCTCTGGGTTCTCGACGCGTCGATCAACATTTCCATGGAGCCGTTCCGCGCCTTCGTCGCCGACAAGCTCGACACGTCGCAGCGGACGACCGGCTTCGTGGTGCAGTCGCTGTTCATCGGCATCGGCGCGAGCCTCGCCAACGCGATGCCGCTGTTCCTGCGGACGATGGGCGTCACCGGCAACACGGCGAGCGGCATTCCGCTCACGGTCAAGTACTCGTTCCAGTTCGGCGCCGTGGTGTTCCTGCTGGCCGTGCTGTGGACGGTGGCCACGGCGTCCGAATTCCCGCCGGAGGACATGGCGGCGTTCGAGCGCTCACGCACCGAGGGGCGTGGCATTCGCGCGCTGCTGCGCGAGATCAGCGAGTCCGTTCGGGACATGCCCGCCACCATGCGGCAACTCGGCGTGGTGCAACTCCTCACCTGGCTCGGCCTGTTCTGCATGTGGCTGTTCTTCGTGCCCGCCACCGCTCGTCATGTCTTCGGCGCCACGGATCCCAGGTCCGAGCTGTACACGCGGGGCGTCGAATGGGGCGGCTTCACCTTCGCCTTCTACTCCATCACCTGCTTCATCGTTGCACTGGCATTGCCGTCGCTCGCCGCTCGCACCAGCCGGAAGTTCGTGCACGCCGTCGCACTGGCCTGCGGAGCCGTGGGTCTCCTGTCGGTGTACATGATTCACGACAAGTACCTGCTGCTGCTCTCCATGGTCGGCGTTGGTATCGCGTGGGCATCGATCCTCTCCATGCCGTATGCCATCCTGTCGAATGCGCTGCCACCGGGCCGCATGGGCGTTTATATGGGCGTGTTCAACTTCTTCATCGTGATTCCGGAGATCGTCGCATCGCTCTTTTTCGGGCCGCTGTCGCGGATGTTGTTCGGCGAGGGCAACCCGAACGCGCCGGTCTACTTCGTCATGCTGGGCGGAGTCTGCCTGCTGGCCGCGAGCCTGATGGTCATGCGCGTGCACGATGTGGGCGAACCGGCGCAGGGCGCGGACGCGTTCTCCACGCACGATCCGGCGATCAGCGGCGCGTGAGAGTGGCGTTCTGTGCGGACGGTGAGCCATGCCGCTGGCGGCCTGGACCAGCCGCCA
>JACMOE010000033.1 GCA_014378185.1 Gemmatimonadaceae bacterium
ACGTGGTCGAGCCTGATCCCTTTCTGTGTGAAGGGAGCAAGCCGTCGAGCTCGGTGGACAGGTTCATCTGGCCTCGAAGATGCGTTTGATACGTTATCCCTACACATGAGACGTCCATGCGCAATCAACTGCTAAGATCGGTCGCCACCGCGACGCTCGCCCTTTGTGTTCTTGCCGGAGGCGCGGCTGCTCAAGGAAAGGGCAAGGGGCACGACAAGGGAGACAAGGGCGGAAAGGGCGAGGGCGATGACCGCGGACAACGCATTCCGGTCGCCGTCGGCACTCGTGACGGTCGCGACAATCGCGACATCCGTGACGACCGCGACCGCCGAGACGACCGTGACCACGATGGTCGAGTGCCCCCCGGTCTTGCCAAGAAGGGCGGCTTGCCGCCTGGACAGGCAAAGAAGATGTATCGGGCCACGGACGGCGTGGTCGCGCTCCGCGACGTCTTTGGTCGCCACGGCTACACCGTGGTTCGCACGCAGCCGTTCGGCACGGGCCAGTACGTCTACTACCGTCAGGGTAACGGCCTGGTGCAGCGCGCAGTGGTTTACCCCGGCACGGACCGCCTGACGTTCCAGAACGTGCCGCAGCTCCTGCTTCAGGAAGTGCTGGCGCGGTTGTACTAGGGCTGCAACAACAAGGCTATCCAGCGGTAGCCAAGCGGGTGGCAGGTGTCGAGCTTTCGAGCATGGCCCTGACCCGTTCTGGACTCGCATGAGCGCAGACTCTCTCGACCTCCTCCTGGCGCTGCTCGATCTCGAGCCGCTGGAGGTGAACATCTATCGCGGCCAGAATCGCGACCTTGGCACTGGCCGAGTATATGGCGGACAGGTGTTCGCCCAGGCACTCGTGGCAGCCCGGCGCACCGTGGGCGACAACCGCGAGGCGCACTCGGCGCACGGTTACTTCATCCTGCCAGGCGACCTGAACGCGCCCATTGTCTACTTCGTGGATCGCCTGCGCGACGGATCCAGTTTCACCACGCGCCGAGTCACGGCCATCCAGCATGGACGCGCGATCTTCAACCTGTCCGCGTCGTTCCATATCGCGGAGGAGGGGCCAGAGCACCAGGCGCCACCGCTGCCTGATGTTCCCCATCCAGACACTTTGACACCCGAGCTCCAGCTTCTTCGCGACATGGCGGATCGCATTCCGGAATCCATCCGCTCAGTGGTGACGCAAGAGCGGTTGATCGACGTCCGCCCCATCGATCCCATTGATCCCACGAGCAGCGAGAAGCATGCTCCCTCGCGCCGTGCGTGGATCCGGGCGGCGGGCCGGCTTCCGGATGACCCGGGCATTCACCAGGCTGCACTCGCGTACGCGTCGGACTACGGGTTGCTCGTGACGGCCCTCCAGCCCCATGGCATTCCGTATCGTGCGCGCGGCCTACAGCTCGCCTCGCTGGATCACTCGCTCTGGATGCACCGCCCATTCCGCGCCGACGAGTGGATGCTCTACTCCACCGACAGTCCCGTCACGTCGGGCGCACGCGGATTCGTGCGCGGCACCATTCACTCGCAGACGGGCGAACTCGTGGCATCGGTGGCGCAGGAAGGGCTGATCCGGCTGCGGAAGCCGGAGTTGGGGTAGATTACGACATGCCCACCTCACGCCCGAAGGCGCATCGCACCACGGAGTCCGCACTCGACATGCCGTCGATGGGTCGCGCCTTGCTGCTCGCGTCGCGGGCCGCGCGGCTACGGTGTCCGCACTGCGGCAAGGGGCGTGTGCTGAAGAGCTTCAACGCTGTGCACGACCGATGCGCGGGGTGCAATTTCCGCTTCAACCGCAGCGACGACGACTACTTTTCCGGCGCGATGTTCTTCGGCATGATGATCGGTGAGACCCTGGCGGTGCTCGCGATCGGGGCGGCCATCTGGGCCACATATCCGAACGTGCCATGGTCGTTCCTGCAATACGCCATTCCTGTCGCGCTGCTCGGCGTGATGATCATCCTGTTCCCCGTGTCGCGCGTGGTGTGGCTAGCCATCGACGTGCTGTTGCGGCCCGTGGAACGCTCCGAACTCATGGACCCCGTCGTTCGGCAACCTGCTTCCGAGCCTTGACGGCGTGCCGCAAAGCCAGCCATGAATCGCAGATCGCTCACTCTCGCCCTCTGGTCCGTGGTGCTTTGCCTACCTGCACTGCATGCGCAGAGCCGGCAGGTGGACGTGATCATCCGCGGCGGCACCGTGGTGGATGGAACGGGCGCACCGGCGCGCCGTGCCGACGTGGGCACCTCTGCGGATCGCATCGTATTCGTCGGGGACGCGGTGG
>JACMOE010000034.1 GCA_014378185.1 Gemmatimonadaceae bacterium
CGAAGACGAGGACGCGGAGGATGATATTGACATGTACAGCGAGACTGGAGCGCAGCTGCTGCGGCATACGATGATTTTTCAGGAGGTCGCGAACGGTGACGCCTTGGCGGTCGATTGGCGGAGTGGCGAAGTCGTCTACCTGGACCACGAGGGCGGTCTCGCCAATGGGATTGTGCTCGGTGCCTCCTTCGCGAAGTTTGTCAGCGCCTACAGCGCTGTCTGGTGCGCGGGTCCGGACTCCGAGCAGTTGAGGGGCATTCTCGACGAGTGGAGCATCAACCCGCGGACGCCGATAGCCGAGAGTTGGCGGGCTTGGATCGGCCTGCCATTGCGTCACCGTGAACAGCCGGGATGATGGGTAACAGAGTAGTCCGGCAGGAGTGGTAACACTTTCTGTTAGCCTCTAATGATGTAATCGCGTTCGTCGAAGGTCGCCAGCAGTATCGTGTTGAAATGGATCGCCCAAATGCCGTCGTCGGACGGGCGCGGCACGCACGTACACCGTGCAGCGCAATGACTGGGGCATTCACTTCAACGTGTCGCCGGATCAGGGGCTGTTTGCGAGTGATGGTGGCGACTCATCGCAGGTGGCCCGGACACGCGAGGGTCTCTGGCTGAACCTGCTCCGCCCCGATGGCGATCGGCTCGTATCGGAGCGACTGGTGAACATGCGACACCAGGGGTATCGCCGCGACGAACCGAACGTGCAGTTCACGCCGGACGGAAAGTGGGTCGTCTTCCGCGGCAACTTTGACGGTGAGGTGCAGGTGTACGCCGTGGAAGTGGCGAAGGCGCGATGAGCCCTGTCCGATCGGTGCACGCTGGCGCACGTTTCCGGTGGCTTTCCTCCGCCCTCCCTGCCTTCGACCTCCAGCCGTCATTCTCGATGCGCACTTCCACTCAGCTCACCCCCACGCTCCCGCGGTCGTTCCGGGCGTTCGCCGTTGCGGCGGGCATTGTCCTTCTCGCCGGCTGCGGACCGCCGGTGGTAGTGACGACACCAGTGCCTGCCATTCCCACCACGCAGGTGGCCCGCGCGAACGTTGCGGGCAACTGGCTGTACGCGGTGCAGAATTCCACGGACGGAACGTCTCGCCGCACGTACTTTGCCCTGGCGCAGGAGGGCGATCGCATCACGGGCACCATCCGCACGCCGAACGGCGCCATGCCGATCACCGAGAGCGGGTGGGACAGCACCGGGTTCACGCTCACCAACGTGACGCGGAATGGCACGAACGAGCGTCGCACCACGTACGAGGGTCGTCTCGTGGGCGACGCACTGCACCTGGTGTTGCGTCGCCGCTCTGCCGCGGCAAATGCACCAGTTCCCGCCACGCCGCCCCGTCCGCCGGTGGAGATCGTCGCGTACCGCGCCCCATCTGGCGAGGGCGCCATCCCCACGCGTATCGCACTGCCGGCTCGGCACACGGTACCGGACAATGGCATTGCCCGCACCCCCGCGATGGGCTGGAACAGCTGGAACAAGTTCGCGGGCCGGGTGGACGATGCGGCGGTTCGCGGGATGGCCGACGCGATGGCGAGCAACGGCATGAAGGAAGCGGGTTACGTCTACATCAACATCGACGACACGTGGGAAGGGGACCAGCGCGACGCGCAGGGCAACATCACCACGAACCGCAAGTTTCCCGACATGAAGGCGCTCGCCGACTACGTCCACGGCAGGGGTCTCAAGCTCGGCATCTATTCCTCCCCCGGACCGGCCACCTGCGCCGGCTACGTCGGCAGTTATGGACACGAGGCGCAGGACGCGCGCACGTTCGCCGCGTGGGGCATCGATTACCTCAAGTACGACTGGTGCGGCGCGAGCATGCTGCACGGCAGTGAAGATATGCCGGCCCTCTACCAGATCATGGGCGACGCGCTGCTCGCGTCCGGCCGGCCAATCCTCTACAGCCTGTGCCAGTATGGTGTGCTGGACGTGTGGAGGTGGGGCGCCGACGTGGGTGGCAACTCGTGGCGCACGACGGGCGACATCAGCGACCGGTGGCAATCGATGGTAGGCATCGGCTTTCAGCAGGGTGAGCTGGCACCGTACGCCAGGCCGGGCCACTTCAATGATCCCGACATGCTGGAAATCGGGAACGGCGGCATGACGGACACGGAGTACCGCACGCACATGAGCCTGTGGTCCATGCTGGCGTCGCCACTGCTGGCGGGCAACGACCTGCGCAGCATGACGCCCGCGATCCACGACATCCTCGTCAATCGCGAGGTGATCGCGATCGATCAGGATCCACTTGGACGGCAGGCGTCGCGCGTCGCGGGCGCGGACAGCACGAGGGAAGTCTGGATGCGGCCGCTCGCGAGTGGTGCGCACGCCGTGGCGGCCTTCAATCGCGGGGAGGAAGCGGTGCCGATGACGATCGACTTCGGCGCGCTGGGCATAGAGACACGCGGCGCGACCGTGCGGGACCTGTGGTCGCACCGGAACATTCCGCTCACTGGAACGACATATACCGAAGTCGTGCCATCGCATGGTGTGTTGCTCGTTCGCGTCGGCAAGTGACGGGGCTGATGAGAGGCCCCTTGCTCGCCAGCGTATTGCTCGCCATGTCGCCGGTGCTTCCCTGCACGATTGCCGAGGGCGTCGCGCAGTCTCCGGCAGTCGGCGACTTCCAGCAGCATGCGGATATCGGCAATCCGAAGGTGAAGGGGTCTGCGGCGTTCGATGCATCGACGCAGCGCTACACGCTCACCGGCGGCGGCTACAACGTCTGGTTCAATCGCGACGAGTTCCACTATGCCTACAGCCGGCTGAAGGGAGACTTCATCCTCACCGCCAACGTCAAGCTGATGGGCGCAGGGAAGGATCCGCATCGCAAGATCGGCTGGATGGTGCGTGCTGGCGAGCAGGATGATGCCGCACACGTCAGTGCGGTGGTGCACGGGGACGGCCTCACGGTCCTGCAATGGAGGCGTCTGCGCGGCGCCTGGATGCGAGACCCGCAGGACGAGCTGTTCGCGGTGAAGAAGGGTGCGCAGATCGTCCAGCTGGAACGGAGTGGCAGCACATTCATCATGCGCACGGCCAATCCTGGCGAGCCCCTCCAGGAAGTGGGCCGAACGGATGTGGTCGACATGCCAGCCGAGGCGCTCGCCGGCCTGTTTCTCACCAGCCACAATGCGGACGTGCCGGAGGAAGGCGTCGCGTGGAACGTGCGCATCGAGCGCACCGTGCCGGATCCGTACAACCAGGCGCGTGACGGTATCCTGGGGAGCCGCCTGGAACTGCTGAATATCGCAGACGGAACGCGACGCATCATCCACACGGACACAGGACGATTCGAGGCGCCGAACTGGATGCCCGATGGCAGCAGGCTGCTCTTCAACCAGGGTGGCGCGATCTACACGATCCCTGTCGACGGTGGCACCCCGGAAAAGCTCAACACGGGCGTGGCCAATCACAACAACAACGATCACGTCATTTCGTTCGATGGAAAGCGGCTGGGCATCAGCAGCCAGCGCAATGGCATGCCGGGTGGCGGTTCCACCGTCTACGTGCTGCCGATCGGCGGTGGCGAGCCGACACTGGTGACCGATAGCACGCCGTCGTACCTGCACGGCTGGAGCCCCGATGGCAAGGACGTGGTCTACACCGCGCAACGTCCGAGCCGGAGTCCGGCCTTCAATCTGTACAGGCAGTCGCTCCGCGGCGGTCCGGAAACACGATTGACCTTCAACACGTCGGGACTGGCCGATGGCCCGGAATATTCCCCTGACGGTCGATACATCTACTACTGCTCAACCGAGTCCGGCACCATGCAGGTCTGGCGGATGAAGCCGGATGGCAGTGGCACGGAACAGCTCACGTTCGACGAGTACAACAACTGGTTTCCGCACATCTCGCCGGACGGCAAGTGGATGGTGATGATTTCCTTTCCCACCACCGTGGCGCCGGGGGACCATCCATTCTACCAGCGCGTGATGTTGCGGCTGATGCCAGTCAGCGGCGGGGCACCCCGGGTCATCGCATACCTGTACGGTGGACAGGGCACGATCAACACGCCGTCGTGGAGCAGGGACAGCAAGCAACTCGCGTTCGTGAGCAACAGTCGGTGAGTGGCGGCTTCGAGGCCCCGCGGCCGCCCGTCGCCCGATGGTGTTGTAGCAGAAGCTGGCGGCCGTGGCTCGGAGCAACGGCGGAAGGAGGAGTGGCAGGTACATCAGGGACAGATTTTGCTTCACCTGTGGCGCAATTCGCCGCAGGGCAACACATTCAGGTGTTTCCTGTTCCGCACCGACGTTCCTCCCCCACCCGTCGGACAACTGATGCGTTTTCAATCTGCTGGCGCCAGGCGTTGGCTCGCCGTGGCGTACCTGCTGGTAGTTGTCGTTGCAACGTGGCAACGCGGCGTCGTGAGCCGAGAGCACACGACGTTCGCGATCTTCCGCCAGTCCTTCGTGCATCTCGTGGCGCACCAGGATCTCTA
>JACMOE010000321.1 GCA_014378185.1 Gemmatimonadaceae bacterium
TCCATCGGCTCCGGCATCATTCAGGAACGTGAGGCGACGGTGGCCATGGCAGAGCTGCGCGCCACGATCAACGCGACAGAGGCGGAGCTCGATCGCTCGAAGTTCGCCGCGCGTCGGACAGCCGGCATGGCGACGATGCGCGAGAAGTTGATCACGCTGGCGCAGCACTTCAGTGAAGCGGCCTCGCACGCATCGGGCCCCGTCCTTCGCGAACTCGTGCGGCCGTGGCTCGCAAGCGCAACGCACGACAAGCAGACACGCATGCTCACCCTTCGCATCCGGCGTATTCCGGAGGTACTTGGTATGGACTTGCACGGCTCGCGCCGGCAGACGTGCGAAAAGAAGGCACCGCGTTTGACTTGCCCGTCGCGCTCGGCGTGCTGGTCGGCACTGGGGTGATCAAGGCGGACGCGGTGCGCCACTGCATCGCCGTGGGCGAACTGGGGCTGGATGGATCCATCCGGCCAATTCGCGGCGCCCTCTCTATTGCGCGCCGGGTGGCCGCATCGGATTGTACCGCCGACACTACACTCATCCTGCCGGCCACGAACGTCGGTGAAGCCGCCCTTGTTCGCGGACTACGCTTGGCCGCTCCCGTCACACTCGGCGAGCTGGTGAGCTGGCTGAAGCGCGGGGCGCTTCCTGCTCCATCGCCGCGCGGTGGCGCAGTGCGCGAGCTCGATTCCGTGGACCTGTCCGATGTGGCGGGGCAGGAGGGCGCGAAACGAGCGCTCGCCATTGCGGCCGCTGGCTCGCACGGCGTGCTGATGGTCGGGCCGCCAGGCGCGGGCAAGACGATGCTCGCGCGCCGACTTCCCACAATCCTGCCGTCGCTGACGGATGCGGAGGCGTTGGAGGTCACCGCGATTCATTCCGTGGCGGGCATCCTCGACCCCAGCGCCGGAGCAGTCACGCGCCGGCCGTTTCGCGCGCCACACCACTCCGTATCCACGGCAGGGCTGGTGGGCGGCGGCTCGTCGCCGAGGCCAGGAGAGGTGAGCCTGGCGCATCACGGCGTGCTCTTTCTCGACGAGTTGCTGGAGTTTCCGCGCGGGGTGCTGGAGGCACTGCGCCAACCGATGGAAGATGGTACCATCACCATCGCGCGGGCATCGGCGTCACTGCGCTTTCCGGCGCGCTTCGCGCTCGCCGCGGCCATGAATCCGTGTCCGTGCGGTCACCTGGGTGATGTCTCGCATCCCTGCGTGTGCGCGGCAGCGGAGGTTGCCAAGTATCGCGGACGGTTGTCGGGGCCGTTGGCGGACCGCATCGACCTGCACGTGAACGTGCCGCCGATCGCGCTCGCTCGGCTGTCGGGGCGCGATTCGGGCGATGGCTCACTCGCGGTGCGCGCCCGCGTGGAAGGTGCACGCGCCAGGCAGCGTGCGCGATACCGGAGCGACGCCGAATGCAACGCGCGAGTGCCGGGCCGGTGGCTCGAGATACATGGAGGACTCGAGCCTGCGGGCAGGGCCATGCTCACGTCAGCGGGCGAGCGACTCCACTTGTCGGCGCGTGCGTTTCACCGCGTGCTGCGTGTGGCGCGGACCATCGCGGACCTCGATGACTGCCAAACTGTGTGTGAGCAGCACGTGGCCGAGGCGATGGGGAATCGCCCGCGAGGCGCGGCGACTGAAAGCTCTCACACGAGGGGAACGGCATGACGAAAGATCCAGCCGCAATCGACCATGTGTTGCCTCCAAACGCCCCGAGCAATAGTATTACTTACGAAAGTAATACTTCGGAGGCAGCAATGCGCATCACCAGCA
>JACMOE010000035.1 GCA_014378185.1 Gemmatimonadaceae bacterium
CTTGCGCTGGATGGTCTCCAGGACGCGGTCGCGCACGGTGTCCCTGTATTTCTCCGGCTCGAAGTTCTCGTTCGTCGTCTGCTCGATGAGCTGCTTGGCGAGCGTGAGCTCCATGGGCTTCACCTCGCCCTCAGGCACGGTGACTTCGGTGGTGGGGCGCACTTCGTCGGCGTAGTGAAGCTGTTCCATCACGAGTACGCCGTTCAGGGGGCGGAGGAGCACGAGGTGCTGTTGTCCGCGCGCGGCGTACTGTCCCAGGGCAGCCTTGCCGGTATCGAGCAGGGCGGCAACGAGCAGGCGATACGCGCGATCCGCGCCCTTGTCCGGGCCCAGGTAGTAGACTTTGTCGACGTATTCGCGGTCCACCTTGGCGAGTGGGACGAACTCGAGGACGTCGATCATGCCCGTGGCCTTCTCCTCGATGGCCTTGAGGTCCTCCGTAGTGAGGACGACGTACTGGTCCTTCGCGAACTCGTAGCCCTTGACGGTGTCCGTCCGTTCGACGACTTCGTTGTTGTCCCTGGGGCAGATGTACTGCTGCTTCAACCGGCCACCGCATTTCTTGTGCAGCATGTTGAACGACACGCTCGCCTTCGACTCCGACGACGAGTAAAGGTTGACCGGAACCGAAACGAGGCCGAACGAGATGGTGGCGTTGCCGATGGAGCGAGCTGGCATGGCACGAGGCGGTTGAGGGGTGGGTGAGAAATGTATGGCTACCAGGCATTTTCAGCGAGTCGAGTCTCGCTCGCCCGGGTCAAACTGCGGGGCACTCCTCAAATATCCACGCGGATCGCTCCGCTCGCCGGGAAGGCTCCTTGTAACATGGGTGCGCCTTGAATGGCCACTGGTAATTTCGAGAGTTCGCTTCAACCAGATTGTCATACCAAGACTGAATCCGACGGTGACCAGTGTTGGTGCACCAGGTAACCAGGAGCCTTCGTTCCACATGGAACAGATCCGCGTGGATATTTGCGCAGTTCTCTTGCCGTTGCAATTCCTGCCCAGGCGCAATGATACCGAGCAATGACGCCAACGCCTGACGACAACCTCAGCCGCTACCACGCCAAGCGATCGCCGGACTCCACACCCGAGCCCATGGGGTCTGGCTCCGGTGCCTCCGGGCACCTGTTTGTCGTCCAGAAGCACGCCGCTCGGCAACTGCACTACGACCTTCGCCTCGAAATGGATGGCGTCCTCAAGTCCTGGGCGGTGCCGAAGGGCCCGTCGTACGACATGAGCGACAAGCGGCTTGCCGTGCACGTCGAGGACCACCCGCTGGATTACGCGGACTTTGAGGGGGTCATTCCCGCGGGCAGCTATGGCGCGGGGGGGGTGATCGTGTGGGACCGCGGCGAGTGGGTGCCCCTGGAGGACTGGCGCGAAGGATTGGTGAAGGGAAAGCTCCTGTTCGAACTGCGCGGCATGAAGCTGCACGGCCGATGGACGCTCGTGAAGATCAAGAAGAGCGAAAAGGATTGGCTCCTCATCAAGGAGCGCGATGCGTACGTCGCATCACCCGGCAACCAGTTTCCGGAAGCGTCCGTGCTCTCCGGCCTCACGGTTGAGGAGATCAGGGACGGCCGGTCGCCCGCGAGCTCGCTGCGCGCGGCGCTCGAGCAGACGAGCGCGACACGCGGTGCGGTGGATCCGCGCACTGTGGACGTCATGCTTGCCGAGCCGGCCGACGCAGCCTTCACGCGCGATGACTGGGTGTTCGAGCTCAAGCTGGACGGATACCGATTGCTCGCCAGCAAGTTGCGCGGCGAGGTGCTGCTCCTTACCCGCAATGGCAACGACTACACCGCTGTATTCCCCGAGGTCGCACGGGCACTGAAGGCGCTGCCCCTCGACGATTTCATCATCGACGGCGAAGTGGTGGTGCTCGATTCGCAGGGCCGGCCAAGCTTCTCGCTGTTGCAACGGCGCGGGCGCCTGTCGTCGCCCATCGAGATCCGGCATGCCACAGTGGAGCTCGCGGCCACGTTCTATGCATTCGACTTCATAAGTTACGAGGCGTTCGACCTTCGCTCCCTGCCGCTGCTTCAACGCAAGGCATTGCTGCTGGACGCCTTCCCGAAGCTCGGCGTGGTTCGCACGCTCGACCATATCGCGCGCGAGGGCGAGCGCTTTCTCGAGCAGGTGGATGCGCTTGGCCTCGAGGGCATCATCGCGAAGAAGGCCGACGCACCCTACCGCGCTGGCCGCAGCGACAAGTGGCTGAAGCTCAAGACGGACCGCACGGATGATTTCGTCATCGTGGGGTTTACAGCGCCCAAGCGGAGCCGAGGGTACTTCGGGGCGCTGCAGCTGGCGGACATGGTGGATGGGCAACTCGTGTATGCGGGCCGCGCGGGCACGGGCTTCGACGAGAAGACGCTGGCGGAGATCGCGGCGCTGCTCACCCCCATCGTGCGAGCAGATCCTGCCTGTTCGGGACCAGTGGTTTCGCCGGGATCGACGCCGCTGGCTGCCAGGGCAATTCCGGAAACGAAGACAACGACGTGGGTGGATCCGGTGCTCGTGTGCGAGGTGCGCTTTCGCGAGTGGACGCCGGATGGACTGTTGCGGCATCCTGCGTTCATCCGCATGCGGCCGGACAAGGCGCCGCGGGATTGCGACCGGCAGGGGTTTGGCGTTGTGCTCGGCGATCAAGGCGAAGAGCAGGTCCTTCGCTCCGCTCAGGACGACACACCGCTCTCTCAACCCGACAGCGCTGCGCGCACCGTTCCCTTCTCCAACCTCGGGAAGACCTACTGGCCCGCGGACGGTTACACGAAGGGCGACCTGATCGACTACTACCGCGCCGTGGCGCCCTGGATGCTGCCGTACCTCCGCGAACGGCCGATGGTGCTCACCCGCTTTCCCGACGGCATCGATGGCAAGTCGTTCTACCAGAAGGACGCGCCGGAGCATGCACCCAGCTGGATACGCACGGTCCCCATCCGGAGTGAGGACACGCAGCGCGACATCAACTACATCGTGTGCGACGACGTGGAGTCCCTGCTTTACGTTGCCAACCTCGGATCCATTCCACTCCACGTGTGGGCCAGCAGCGTGGGGTCGCTGGAACTGCCCGACTGGTGCGTGATCGACCTCGATCCCAAGGAGGCACCCTTCTCGGACGTCGTGCGAACGGCGCTCGTGCTGCGCGGGCTCTGCGAATCGATTGGATATCCCAGCTACGTGAAGACCACGGGCAAAACGGGGCTGCACATCCTGCTTCCACTCGCGCGACAATGCACCTACGCGCAATCGCGCTCGCTCGGCGAATTGCTTGCGCGCGTCATGCTCCGCACCGTGGGCGACATCGCGACGATCACGCGCCATGTCACGCAGCGTGGCGACAAGGTGTACCTCGACTACCTCCAGAACCGCACGGGGCAGACGATCGTCGCACCGTTCAGCGTACGTCCATTGCCCGGCGCCACGGTGTCGATGCCGCTGCTGTGGAGCGAGGTGAACGAGACGCTGGATCCGCGTGACTTCACCATTCGCACGGCGCTGGACCGTATGGAGCGGCTCGGCACGGACCCCGTGTTGCCGGTGCTGAGCGACGTGCCGGACCTCCACGCCGTACTGGCGCGGCTCGCAGCACTGTTGTCCGCCTAGAAATGCCTTTCGAAGCGCGGTGTTTCACTGCCGCGCTCCACAAAAGAGGACAGTCTGTCCTCAATTGTATACATTGCGGTGGACCAATTGGATACCCTAACTTTTCATTGCCCGCCCGCACCTTGCCACGGTACCGGTATCACGAGGACAGGACGATGACCTCCACCATGCGCCGCGCACTCGTCGTCGCCATCACCGCGACAGGATTTTCACTCGCTGCCGCCGGAACGATGCACGCGCAACAGTATGCATCCGCGAGCGCACCACGATGGCGTGCGTGGCTGGGTTGCTGGGCCGCCATGGTGGATACGTCGCGCGTACTCACACCCAGCGCCCGCGTCGTCTGCGTAGCCCCCACCGACGACGCGAACATCGTGGACGTCTCGGCATTCGCCGATGGGCAGGTGCTCTCGCGCGACCGCATCGACGCGAGCGGCCGGCCGCACGTGGTGGACGTCAACAACTGCACCGGAACGGAAACCGCACACTGGTCCGACGATCAGCGTCGCGTGTATCTGCGATCCTCCGTCATATGCGATGGCGTGCCGCGGCAGATGACCGCCGTACTCGCGATCAACCAGGCGGGTGAGTGGCTCGACGTGCGCAGCACCACTGCGGGTAGCGAGTCGAACGTTCGCGTGGCGCGCTACCGCGACGTCGGAATTCCGGATGGCGTGCCGACGGACATCTCGCGTCCATTGATCGATCACCGCATGTCCACGCTGTCCGCGCGCATCGCGACGGGCGCTCCCGTGGGCACCGGCGCAATCATCGAGGCCGCACACATGCTCGATGCGGCGACGCTCGAAGCCTTTACGCGCGAGAGCGGCCAACGCTTTGCCATCGACGCGCGCACGCTTGGCGAACTGGCGGATGCCGGTGTGCCGGCGCGCGTGACGGACGCGATGATCGAGGTCTCGAATCGAACGGCGTTCTCGGGCAACCGCGACGACGACGGCAATCGTCGGTTACGGCGGAGCTGTGGCATCTACGGCTGCTACGGAGGCGCTGCGGCGGACGCATGGGACCAGGGCACTGGCCAGCGCATTTACGTCACCGTCTATCCGGCGTACGATCCGTGGGGATTCGGCTACTGGCCCTTCGGACGTTACTACGCCCGCGGACTGCTGGGTTATGCCCCCTACGGATATGCGCCATACGGACTGGCTCCCTATGGCTATGGCGGGTGGGGCTATGGATACGGCGACAACTATCGTGGCCGGTCCGTGACGGGCTATTACCGTCCGCCGGTCATCGTGCTGCACGCCAATCAAGGCGGCACCGAATCGCGTGGCCGCTCGGAGAGGGGACGGGGATATACACAAGGCGAGCGCGCCGTACCGCGCAGACCCGACACACCGGCCGAGCCGCCACCTACCGTTCGCACGGCAGCACCGAGACCTGCGCCGCAATCGTCCACACCGGAACGGGCGCCGGCCAAGGGGAACGAGCGGAATGGCGGTAACGAGAACCAGGCCGGTAGCAGCGGCAGGACGGCAAGACCCCGTCCCTGACGGGCGCTACATCCGCACCACTTTCCCCATGAATACGATGGTGCCCGATACGCGCTCGTGAATCACGACGATGAACGGACGCTCGACACGCATCACCAGGGGCACAAAACCGAATGTGGACGGAGCAAGCGGGGCGGTGGCAGCAGCCACCGTCCCGTCTTCATTGATGTCGATCAGCGTCTTCTGCTTCACCACGCCAAGCGACAGCTCGCGACCGCGGGTGGACATGCGCGTGAAGTCCGCTGCACCAGGCAAGAATGCCTCCCGCATGCCGAAGGCCACGAGGTCGTCCTTCAGCGTGCGATCCCACAGGATGCGGAACCGTGGGAGAAACAGGTTCATCCCCACGTCCCGAAGCTGACTCGAGAACTGCGTCCACCCACTCGTCTGCAGCAGCGCGATGGTCGCCTCGAGTCCCTTGCCTGCCCTCGGCAGCACGATCGTCATGGCAAACGCCCCGCTGCCGAACGGCAGCGCCACCGCCTCCAGTTCGTGTGACGCGAAGTACGACATCGGCCCAACGCGATACATCATCTTCGTCACCTGCTCACCCGCCTGCCCATAGAATGGCTGCGCGGTGGTGTGCAGCGGGTCGAACCGATCGCGGAACGTGCCCCGAAAGTAGATCGCGTTGAGCAACAACATGGTCTGGCTCGCGTCCACCCGGTCCAGCATGGTGGGAATGCGCCCGGTCGTTGCGGTGCTCATCGAGGCATTGATCGTCTGCACGGCGGCGCTGTTCGCAAAGTCCAGCGCCCCCACCTGCGCATCATACGATCGCGCGCCAGCATCGATGAAGTCCTGGTGTACGGCGAAGTCGTTGCGATACCAGAGGGCATTCCCCGCGCGGAAATCCGCCATGGGATCGAATCCGGTGAGCAGCGTGACGAGCGAGCGATAGCTCTCGTTCACCTCGGAGTCGGATACGCCGCCGAGCGAGAGCACACTGCGCATCTGATCGGTGGTGGTGCCCGCCGTGCCGTTCATCGCCAGGCCCAATGCCATCGATGCACCGAACGGTGACGCAAACACATTGGAATCCGCCTGCGAGCGCGCCAGCTGCCGGAACAGGCGGAACGAGAAGTCGTTGGACGCCGCGATGATCTTCTGTTCACCGGCGGTGACCGAACGAGGCAGTGCCGGCGGAGCCGGCGCCGTAATGCCGACACCCGGCTGGAGATCAGCATGCGAAGCGCACGCGACGCATGCAAACACCACTACCGAGAACGCGGACCTACGCAGGTATGAGGACATCCCGTTTCACCGATACTTCTCCATCAGCGCCTGGAGCGCCGAGTTGCCCGGGCACAGTTGCTTGTACGTGAGGTCCACGAGTGGCGTCGGTACAGTCTTCGCCACCGCGTGCATGTCCAATCCACCTTCATCGAGAAAGAGGAGGCCGGTGGCCACCTCGTTTCGCTGCTGGCATGCCCGCACATGGGCATACGCCGCGGCACGGTCGGTCGGATCGTAGCTGTCGTGCGTCTTCCGGAATCGCACCACGGAACCGTCGTGCATGGTGATCGTCGAGATCGCTTCGGTGGTGTCTGGAACCGTGATCTCCCTCCGCAGGGGCACAAAGTCGGCCGCGGAGATTTCCACCTCGTGCTCACGGGTGAACTTGTAGCTCTTGGTTGACCCGTCGTGGTCGTTGAAGGTGACGCACGGGGAGATGATGTCCACCAGCGCGAGGCCGTTGTGCGAGAGGCCGGCCTTGAGGATGGGAATGAGTTGCGCCTTGTCACCCGAAAAGCCGCGGGCCACGAAGGTGGCACCGAGCGTGAGGGCAAGGAGGACGGGATCGATGGGCGGCTGGACGTTGGCCTCGCCCTTCTTGGACGTGGAGCCGATGTCCGCCGACGCGGAGAACTGTCCCTTGGTGAGCCCGTAGACGCCGTTGTTGTCGATCACGTAGAGCATCCGCACGTTGCGACGGATGGCGTGACAGAGCTGGCCGAGTCCGATGGAGAGGGAGTCGCCGTCGCCGGAAATGCCGATGTACGTGAGGTCCCGGTTGGCCGCGCTCGCACCCGAAGTGACTGACGGCATGCGGCCGTGAACGGAATTGAAGCCGTGCGACTGCCGCATGAAGTACGCGGTGGTCTTGGACGAACAGCCGATGCCGCTCATCTTGGCTGCCCGATGGGGTGGCAGCGCGAGTTCGAAGCAGGCCTGCACGAGGGCGGCGGTGACGCTGTCATGGCCGCAGCCCGCACACAGCGTGGACATTGCCCCCTCGTAATCGCGCATCGTGAAGCCGAGCGCGTTGCGCTTGAGGCCGGGATGCCTGACGGCGGGCTTGGCGATTGATGTCATGATGAGACCGCGAACGTGGAGGTGTTCCTGTGGCTGGTGACCGCGTTCACGACGACTGCGGCGGTAAGTGGCATGCCGCCGTAGTCGAGCACGGGAATCATCTCGTCTCGTGGCTTGCCTGTCTCGATGGCGAGCATGGCGCGCAGCTGCGCGTCGCGATTCTGCTCGACGACGAAGGTGACCGCATGCGAGTCGAGGAAGGCGCGGACCGGTGCATCGAACGGGAAGGCCTTGATGCGCATGTAGTCGGCGATGATGCCGGCGTCGCGCAGGCGATCGATAGCCTCGACCACGGCCGCATGACATCCGCCAAGTGAGACGATGCCGATGTCCGCACCCGGCGTGGTATGGATCTCCGGGGCTGGTACGACAGTGGCAGCGAGCCTGTGCTTGCGCGCCAGGCGATCGACTACTTCCTGGTAGGCATCGGAGTCTTCCGTGTACATGGCGTGCTTGTCGTGCCCGGATCCGCGCACGAAGTACGCGCCGTTTCCGTGCACGCCAGGCAGTGAACGCGCCGCAATGCCGTCGCCATCGGCATCGAGATACCGCGAGAATTTCTTGATGGACTCGAGGTCATTGGCAGACAGGCACTTGCCGCGATTCCACGTGTGGTCGTCATCCCACTGCAGGCGCTTGCACATCCAGTCGTTCATGCCGATGTCGAGGTCGCTGGCGACGAACACCGGTGTCTGGAAGCGATCGGCGAGGTCGAACGCGGTCACGCTCATGTAGAAGCACTCTTCCGGGTTGCAGGGGAAGAGCACGATGTGCTTGGTGTCACCGTGCGAGGCGTACGCGAGCGAGAAGAGATCAGCCTGCTGTGTGCGTGTGGGCATGCCGGTGGATGGGCCCGTGCGCTGGATGTCGTAGAACACAGCCGGGATTTCCGTGTAGTAGGCCAGCCCTATGAACTCCTGCATCAACGAGATGCCGGGTCCCGATGTGTTGGTGAACGCGCGTGCACCTGCCCAACCGGCCCCGATGGTGATGCCGGCCGCCGAGAGCTCGTCTTCCGCCTGGATGATGCAGTACTTGGCGAGTCCGGTGTCAGCATCCGTCCTGAACTTCCTGCAGAACGCGCCAAACGCCTCCATCAGCGACGTCGAGGGCGTGATGGGATACCATGCGCCAACCGTTGCACCGGCGTACACGGCACCGAGTGCGGCAGCAGCGTTTCCGTCGATGATGATGGATCCGCTGGTCTCGTCCATCCGCTCGAGGTGAAAGGACAGCGGACAGGTGTAATTGGTCTTCGCGTAATCGTAGCCAAGGCGAATGGCGGTGTTGTTGAAGTCCAGCAGGGCCTTCTTCTTCGAGAACTTCTCCACCAGCAGCTGTCCCACGATGTCCATGTCGATCTTCAGCAAGGCGGCCAGCGCGCCGGCGTAGACGATATTGCGCAGCAGCGTGCGATTCCTGTCGCCCTGGAAGGTGTCCACGCACATCTTGCCGAACGGGATGCCGAGGATGGTGATGCCCTCGCGCACGAGCTCCGGCTCGAGCGGCCACGACGAATCGTAGAGCAGGTAGCCGCCGGGCGTGACCGAGGCGACGTCCTTCGCATACGTGCTGGGATTCAGTGCGACGACGAGGTCCACCTGCTGCGGCCGCGCCGTGTAGCCGTCCTTGCTGACGCGAATCTCGTAGAACGTGGGCAGCCCCTGGATGTTGGACGGAAAGATGTTCTTGCCCGTGACCGGGATGCCCATGCGAAAGATGGCCTGCATGAGCAGGCTGTTGGCGCTGGCCGAGCCTGTGCCGTTGACCGTGGCCATCTTGAAGGCGAAGTCATTGATGCCACTCATGCCGTCACCTCGCTCATCATCGACGCGTAGGGCAGCACCAGCTCGAACTTCTTCATGTCCCACGCGGCCGTCGGGCACCGCTCGGCGCACAGACCGCAGTGGAGGCAGAGGTCCTCGTCCTTCACCATGATGCGTTTCGTCTGTGGGAGCGACGCGGAGACGTAGAGGTCCTGCGTCGTATTCTGCGCGGGCGCGGAGAGCATGGTGCGCAGGTCGCCTTCACTCTCTACGTTGGCGGTGATGGTGAGGCAGCTCACGGGGCATACGTCCACGCACGCGTCGCACTCGATGCAGAGAGTGTTCTCGAAGTGCGTCTCGACGTCGCAGTTCAGGCAGCGCTCCACCTCGGTCGCGGTCTGTTCGGGCGTGAAGCCCAGCTCCACTTCCGCACTCAGCTTCGAGAAGCGCTCGACCAGCTCGGCGTGCTTCATCTGTGAGCGTGGCGACGGATTGAAGTCGTTGGAGTAGGCCCACGAGTGCAGGCCCATCTTGGTGCTCTCGAGGTGCATGCCTTGCGGGGGGCGGTCGTGTACGTCGAGCGCCTGGCAGTGCTGGTGCACGGAGATGGCCACCTGGTGTCCGTGCTCGACCGCCCAGATGATGTTCTGCGGGCCCCATGCGGCGTCGCCACCGAAGAACACGCCCTTGCGCGTGGACTCGAAGGTGGACTTGTCGATGACCGGCATGTTCCACTTGTCGAAGTCGATGCCGATGTCGCGCTCGATCCACGGGAATGCGTTGTCCTGACCGATGGCCAGGATGACTTCATCGCAGGGAATGATGACCGCGCCCGTGGGCGTGTCGAACTCCATGCCGGCGAGCGTGCCCTGCTCGATGACGAAGCGCTTGGGCGCGTGATTCTCGATGATGGCGATGCCTTCTTCACCCGCGTCCTCCAGCTCCCATGGCGACGCCTTGAAGAACTCGCGCGAGCGGCGTGCAACGACTTTCGTGTCGGTGCCGCCGAGCCGGCGTGACGTGCGGCAGCAGTCCATGGCGGTGTTGCCGGCGCCGATGATGAGGACGCGCTTCGCGATTTGCTCGATGTGGCCGAAGTGCACGGAGCCGAGCCATTCGATGCCGATGTGGATGTGCTCGCGGGCGCCGGCGTCCCATCGGCCGGGAATGTCGAGCTCCTTGCCCTTGGGTGCGCCGCTGCCGACGAATACCGCGTCGAAGTGGGTGTCGTCCAGAAAGGACTTCAGGCTGCTCACCGGCGAGTCGTAGTGCACCTCGGCGCCCATGTCGATGATGTAGCCCGTTTCTTCGTCGAGGACGTGCGCCGGGAGGCGGAAGGCCGGGATGTTGAAGCGCATCAGGCCGCCCGCCTGCGAGAGCTTTTCGTGGATGACGACGTCGTAGCCCATGGGCAGGAGGTCGTTGGCAACGGTGAGCGAGGATGGGCCGGCGCCGATGAGGGCGACGCGCTTGCCGTTGCGAACGGTGGGCGCCTTGGGAAGGTACGCCGTGATGTCGTCGCGAAGGTCGGCGGCCACGCGCTTCAGTCGGCAGATGGCGACCGGCTTTCCGTCGATGCGTCCGCGGCGGCAGGCCGGTTCGCAGGGGCGGTCGCAGGTGCGGCCGAGGATGCCCGGGAAGACGTTGGATTCCCGGTTGAGGAGGTAGGATTCGGTGTAGCGCCCCTGGGCAATCAGTCGCAGGTATTCCGGCACGTTGGTGTGCGCGGGACACGCGTACTGGCAGTCCACCACTTTATGGTAGTGGTGCGGGGCGGTGACGTCGGTGGGACCCGGCATTCTTGTATGGCCTTGTTGAACGAGAATGCACGGATGTTGGAGGCGGTGCGGGAGGGGCGCAAGGCATTTCAGCGGCTCTCGAGCGTCTCGCGATCCTCCATGCGGCGTTGCGGTCCCTGGCCCTTTGGTCGGCGACGCGGAGGTTCGGCGTCCAGCAGGAGGACGGCGAACTGGGTGACTGTGAGATCACGCCAGTGTTCCGGCCACTTGAGCAGTTCGACGACGATGTCGCCCGCGGAGAAGCGGAGGACTTTCTGGGTGGCCTTGTCCCTGTCCAGGCACTCGTGGATGCGCACGGTCCATTCGCGTCCGTGCGGGCTGGTAAAGGTTCGACGCGCGTCGGATTTCACCTCCGCATCGCGTTCGATTTCGGCGGCGCTGACGGCGCGGTGCGCTCCGCTGGGGCTCGATGATCGCCGGCGCATGACTGGTTTCGCGCGCCGGCAGAGCTCTTCCAGCGTTGGGATGTCGAAGTTGCGCCAGTTGCCGGGGTAGGGCGCGTTGAGGCGTCGTTTGGCCTTGGCGGACTCGAACACGAGCCAGCCGTCCTGCATGTCGCCCATGTAGTCCTCACCGCGGGTCACCGGATGCATCTGGGCTGGGGTGACGTCCCAGACCCTCCATTCGGTCCTGCTGCTGTCGGTGTAGTCTCTGATAGACACGCCTGACCTCGCTAGGTGGGGTAGGTGAGTGGGAGAGCGAAGTACAGGTCAGAAGGGCCGACGAGATGTCCGTATTGCGACGACAGTGCAGAAGAGGCCCGATCGGGCGCCTTCATGCAGACCCTCAACTCGCCAACCTGTTTCGTCACCTCGCGCAATCCGCACATCTCATCGCATGTGGCCGCCCCGGCGGACTCATCGGATAGCGGGCGCCAGTGGGCTCATATAATGCATTTCCAATGAAATATCCACCAAGGAGCCTAGATGGCGAAGCAGCCCGAACTGGCTCCCAATCATCACAAGGGGGGCGGGGATAGCATCGACGCAATGCACGTTCTCCACTTGGAGACGCAGCGGCGGCTGCTCGCCGGGACCTTTCAGCAGTCGCCGTCGTTCCTGGCCGTACTGCTCGGACCCACGCACGTTTTCGAGATGGCCAATGCAGCCTACGTCCAGCTCGTTGGTCACCGGGCGCTGATCGGCAAGCCGCTATGCGAGGCGCTACCAGAGGTGCAGGAGCAGGGATTCATCGACCTCCTTGATCGTGTGCTCGAAACCGGTGTGCCGTTCGTGGGAAAGGCGATGCCTGCAACGCTCACGCGCACCGCGGGCGGCAAACCCGAGACGCTTTACGTC
>JACMOE010000036.1 GCA_014378185.1 Gemmatimonadaceae bacterium
GGACCAACCTGCGTCTCCAACGCCTGGAAGAGCGCACCGACGCGCATCTGCAGTTCGGCGATGGTGTCCGCCCGTTCGCGCCCATTCGCACCGACCGTCGCGCCGACCCTCTGCTGCAACGCCACTGTTGCACGGTACAGCGTGACAATCGAGTCGAGCGTCACGTGCCACCGTTCGCGCGTTGCCGGCGACGCATCCTGCCTCAAATCCGCGCGGACCGTGAAGTTCGCACGGCCAGCAACGGCGCCTCCAGACTGGAGCGTGACCGTGTAGCCGCCGGGCCGCACGAGTGCCCCGGGAATGGCGTGACGTGAATCCTCCTCGTCGCCACCCGTTGCACCGGCAGGCAACGCCGGCAGCGACGGAGCACGGAGATCCCATGTCGCCACAGTTGCGCCGCGACGCAGTGTCACGGCCTGACGCCACTGCTCACGCCCGCCGCGCGATGCCTCCGTCACCACCAGCGTTGCGGTCGCACCCGAATCACGGTTCCACACCATGAACGTCACGCCATTCGCCGGATTCTCGCCCTTGAAGTGCATGTCGCCCGTGTGGCCGAGATGCTTCACCAGTCGCTTCTGCCACACGACGGGCGCCACCGGTGCGAGCGACACGGGATTGGCCAGCGCCATCACAACCAGGGCGCGCAGCGGCCGCACGTCGTCGAGAATCCAGATGCCGCGTCCATGCGTGGCGAGTACGAGGGAATGATCCCGCGCATGGATCTGCACGTCGTTCACCGGCACCGTGGGCAGGTTCGCGCGGAACGACACCCAATGCGCCGCACGATCGGTCGAGAGATACAAGCCGAACTCCGTGCCCAGAAAGATGAGGTTGCGATCGACGAGATCCTCGCGGAGCACGTGCGGCACCACCGCAGCGGGAAGGTTGGCCGCCATGGCGCTCCACGTCCGTCCATAGTCCGCCGACCGATACACCCGGTTGGTGAAGTCGCCGTTCTGGTGGCCATCGAACAGCGCATACACCACGCTCGCGTCATGACGCGAGGCTTCCACGTGACGCACCCACGTGCCAGCTGGCAACCCCGGCACGTTGCCGACGACGTTCGTCCACGACGCTCCTTCGTCGCGCGACACCTGGCGCTGCCCATCATCCGTGCCCACATAGAGCACTCGGCGGTCGCGCGGCGATTCGGAAAACGCCGTCGTCGAGCGCGAGCGTCAACGAGTCGGGCAATTGCCCCATGATCGCGAGCGACCGACGATTCACTCCGCTGGTGAAGTCGCCAAGCCGAGTCCACGATTCACCCCGATCGCGCGAGCGATAGAGGTTGCGCATGCCGGCATACAGCGTGTGCGGGTCGTGCGACGACACGGCGAACGCGGCATTCCAGTTCGCGCCTTCCTGGAACCGGCCCACGCGCGGCGCGGGCGGCCCCCAGTTGCCGCGCTTGTACACGTCGCCCTCGGGCCACATGGGGCGGATCATCCGCTTCTCCATCGTCTGCAAGTCCACGCGCGCGAGCCCGAGGTACTGCGACGTGAGGTACAACGTGCGGTTGTCGGTGGTATCGAACTGCGCGTGAAAACCGTCACCACCGCTGATCGTGAACCAGTCCTCGTTCAGGATCCCGTCCGTCCAGTGTGTCGCGCTCGGTCCGCACCAGTGACTGTTGTCCTGTAGTCCACCGCAGATGCGGAAGGGCACCGAGTTGTCGAGACCGATGTGATAGAACTGCGACACGGGCAACGCACGCTGGAACAGCCAGTGCACGCCACGGTCGTAGGAAATGCCGAGCCCGCCGTCGTCACCCTTCACGACGTGCCGTGAATCCTTCGGATCCACCCAGATGATGCGATCGTCGCCGTGCAGCGTCTGCTTCGGCTCGCGCCATGTGTGCCCGCTGTCGTCGGACACGGAGTACTGCACCTGATACAGCCGACGCTCATCGCTCGGATCCACGAGCAACTTGCTCGAGTAGCCGGGACGTGGATTCCAGTCGCCCATCCGGCGCCAGGTAGCCCCCTTGTCGCCCGACCGATAAATGCCCGCGCGCCGCTCCTCATACGACACGCTCGACGTATACCGCCGGCCCTGCTCGACTGAAACGTACACGACATCCGGATTCCTTCGATAAACCGAGATGCCGATGCGGCCGACGATGCCCAGTGGCAAGCCATTCGACAGCTTGCTCCACGTGGCGCCCGCATCGGTGGACTTCCACAGCGCCGAACCCGGCCCGCCACCAACAAACCCGAACGCCTGACGTCGGCGCTGATACGTCGCCGCATACAGCGTGTTCGCGTCCGACGGGTCCATCGCCACATCCGTGACTCCGGTATCCTCGTTGCCCTTCAGCACGAGTTGCCAGCTCCGTCCCCCATCGGCCGTCTTGTACAACCCACGCTCAGCCGACGGACCCCACAGCTTGCCCGGCACGGCGACATACACGACGTCGCGATTAGCGGGATGCGTGACGATCCGCGCAATGTGACCGCTCTCGGGAAGCCCCGTGTTGGTCCAGCTCTTCCCGCCGTCAACCGACTTGTAGACGCCGTCTCCCCAGCCGGAACTCTGCCGATTGGTGCCCTCGCCGGTGCCCACCCAGATCACGTTCGGATCGCCCTGGAACAGGCCGAGTGCGCCGACCGAGTGCACCTTTTCCTTTTCGAACACGGGCGTCAGCGTGGTCGCGTTGTCCGTGGTCTTCCATACCCCGCCAGTGGCCGACGCGATGTACATGAGTGTGGGGTCGGACTCGAGCACCGCGACATCGGTGATGCGTCCCGACATCGACGCCGGCCCGATGGATCGGAAGTGCATGCCCGACAGCATCGATGCGTCGAGTGCACTGGTCTGCGCAGCGGCGCTCAGTGCGGGAAGGAGCAGTGCGGCAAGACAGGTGACAGCGCGCATGGCTGAACGGGGGGTGAAGGTCTGGAGTGCGTCTCGGGCACAGCATTGTTCAGTGCAGTCAGAGCGGCGTCAACGTATGCCGAGTACGTGGATCAGCGTGATGCTGAGCGTGATCAGGACAATGAGTGACGCGGTGACGGTGAGTATTACCGGCTTGCCAACGGTGCGGATAGCCTTCAGGTCCACTCCCAGCCCGAGCGCTGCCATCGCCGCAACGGTCAGCCACGTGGACAGGCTCTTCATCGGTGCGGCCACGCCTGGCGGAATAGCCCCACTCGAGCGCAATCCCGCCAGCACGAGAAATCCGATGATGAACCACGGCACGAACCGCGTGACCTGGAACCGCGCCGCACCTGCTTGCGGCGCATCGGCGTCGTTGCGGTGCTTCAGCGCGAAGAACAGCACGACGGGTCCCAGCATCAGCACTCGCACCAGCTTCACCAGCGTGCCCACCTGTCCCGACAGCACGCTCACCGGAAATGCCGCAGCGAGCACCTGCGGCACCGCATACACCGTGAGCCCCGCGAGCACGCCGTATTGATAGAAACTCAATCCCAGCGGATGGATCAGGAACGGCAGCCCGATCACCACGACGACGCCAAGTATCGCCGTGAAGGCAATGGACGACGCGACATGCGCCTTGTCGGCACGAATCACCGGCGCGACTGCCGCGATGGCCGAATTGCCGCAGATGGAGTTGCCGCACGCGACGAGCACGGAGAGCTTGTGGGGCAGGCCCAATGCGCGTCCGATGCCGTAGCTGAAGACGATGCCCAGCACGACCAGGAGCACGATCCCCACCGCGAGCGACGGTCCGGCGCGGAGAAGCAGGGGAAGATCCACGGACGCCCCAAGCAGCAGCACGGCCACCTCGAGGATCTCCTTGGCCGTGAAACTGACGCCTGGATTCACCGCGGCGGGTGGCGTCCACAGCGTCCGAACGAGCATCCCCAGCAAGATGGCCACCACCAACCCCTCGATGACGGGATGCCCGAATGCCCGCGCTTCCACGGCCGCCACCCCTAGCGCGATCACGCCCACCACAGTGGCGAACAGGATGCCCGGCAACAGCCGCGTGATGCGGGAAGGGTCGGTTTCGGCGGCGGGCTGGAGTGGGGCGATGGTTGTCACAAAACGTCTCTACGAAGGAGCGCACCACGGGTGCACCTGAAGCGTAGGCCTCAACGAGCCATGATACAAAGATATTTAAGTAATGATGAGATAACTTGTAGTTATGACACTCAACCTCCATCACCTGCGTATCTTCGCCAATGTGGCCGAGCGGGGCGGCTTCTCCCGCGCGGCCGCCGCGCTGCGCATCAGCCAACCCGCCGTCTCCAAGTCCGTTGCGGCGCTGGAACGGCAATTGGGCACCACGCTCTTCGACCGCACGGGACGCGCGACGACGCTCACGGACGCAGGCACCGTCCTGTTTACCCGCGCGCGCGAGCTGTTCGCCGTGGAGCAATCCGCCGAGGAGGAGCTGCGCACCCTGAAAGGGCTGGAGGGTGGCGTCCTCCGCATTGCGGCCAGCACCACCGTCGTGAACTACCTGCTGTCTGCCTACCTCGCTCGCTTTCGCGACGCATACCCGCGCGTGACGCTGCGCGTCTCCAGCGCCAACACGCGTGATGTCGCGCGTGCGATGCTGGGTCGGCGCGTCGACGTCACGCTCGTCGAAGGGCCCGTTGAGCACGAGCGCCTCGAGACCTTGCCCTGGCGCAAGGACGAACTCGTCGTGATCGGCCATCCCGGCCACGCATTCGCCCGTCGGCGGCGACTGCGCCTCGCCGACCTCGGGGATGCGTCGTTCATCGTGCGCGAACGCGGATCGGGCACGCGCCGCGTGGCGGAGGAGGCACTCGCCGGGCGCGGCGTCTCGGTGAACGTTGGCCTCGAGCTTGCCAGCACCGAAGCCATCAAGCAGGCGGTCGCAGCGGGACTTGGCCTCGCGATCGTGTCACGCGCGGCGATCGCCGACCAACTCGCACTCGGCCGCATCGTCGTGTTGCCGGTGCGCGACGTGTCCTTCGCGCGAACACTGAGCGAGCTTCGCTTCGTCGGCCGCGCGCCCTCCGCGGCGGCGGTGGCCTTTCGTGCGATGCTGTGGGACCAGCGCGCCGCTACACCACCCCCATCACCCAGGGTTCGTGGTCAGGATACTCAGGTCGCGCAGGAATACGCGCGGCGGTAGCGCGAGCGCTGCCATGAGTGATTGGGCCACGTCGTCGGGCTGCATCATGTGGGCTTCCTCGCCGATAGGAAGGCCCATGCTGACGGCCAGCTCCGTGTTCACCGTACTGGGCAGCAGTGCCGTGACTCGTATTCCCTGCTTGCGCACCTCGGGCATCAGCGACTCCGTGAACGAGAGCACCGCTGCCTTCGACGCCGCATACGCCGAAAGTTGCGCCGACCCCTTTTGTCCGGCGGTCGATGCCACGTTGACGATGTCCCCGCCATGTGCCGCGAGCATGTGCGGCAGCGCAGCGCGCGTGACGTAGTAGAGCCCGAACACGTTGACGCGGAAGATCCGCTCCCACACATCGGGCTCCATTTCAAGCACCGAGCCGAAGGCGGCAATCCCCGCGTTGTTGACCAGGATGTCGATGCCGCCCAGGTCGCGCGCCACCTGCGCTACTGCGCCCTCTGCCTCGCTGCGCACGGCCAGGTCGGCGGTCGCGATGCTCGTGCGGGCCGCTGGACCCATCGCCTGCGCGACGGCCTCGAGATCGCTGCGCGAGCGAGCCACCAGGCCCACGCTCACCCCCTCGGCCGCAAGTGCGAGGGCGATTGCCCGGCCAATTCCCTTGCCAGCGCCCGTTACGAGGGCGCGCTTTCCAGTCAATCGCATGTCGGTTCTCGCGTCAGTGATGTGATTGAAGGGAGTGTAATGAGCCCGCAGTTCCCAGGCCACGAGCGCAATGGCTCGACTACCTCGTGTGCTCGCAATCGAGTGCGTCGGCCGCTCGACGGAGAGCACCGATCGAGATGGTGTCATACTGGTGTCAGCGCGAGACCCCGCTCCCGACCTCGACCGCATGAATCATCACCGTGTGCACCGTCCCATCGGGACGCGTGACCGGCTGGTAGACGAAGTCGAAGAACCGCTCGCGCGTGGTGCCATCGGGCCCCGCAATCATCGCCGAGGTCGCCGCTCCCACGTACGGGCGCGCCGTGCGAATCACGTCGCGCAACATTTCGATCAAGAACGGTTGCTCGGCAAGTTCAGGGAGCGCCTCCGACACGGTTTTACCCAGCACGTCGCGCCCCCCGATGAGCGCGCGATAACGTGCATTCGCGCTGCGAAACACCAGCGACGATGCGTCCAGCGTGGCGATGGCGGCGGGTGCCTGGTCGAGCACGCGCCCCAATTCCGTGCGCGCATGCTGCGCGTCCGCGATCGTCGCGCGCTGGTCGGTGACGTCGGTATGCGCTCCGACCCACTCCCGGATGGTGCCGTCCGCATTGAGGATCGGGACGGCACGAATCGAGAACAGCCGGTACTCGCCGTCGGCAATACGAACACGGTGCTCGAAGTTGAACACGCTCCGCGTCGCGACGGATCGGTTCCATGCCTCCACGGTAGGGCCGGCATCGTCGGGATGCACAGCGTTCGCCCACCCGAACCCCTCGTATTGCGCGGTGGACTGGCCCGTCAACGCCGTCCATCCCGGCTGCTCTCCTTCCATGCGGCCCTCGGCACTGTTCGTCCAGGTGTAGTGGCCGGCTGCTTCCACGAGGGCGCGGTACCGCTGCTCGCTCCTGATCAGTGATTGGCGCGCCACTTCCGCTTCAGCGCGTGCGGCGCGCTCCTTCGTCAGACGCGACTCCTGTTCCTCCACCCGCTGCTGTGCGCTGATGTCGCGGAAGGTGACTACCACACCGACGATCTGGCGGCGCTCGCGAATCGGGATGGATGTGAAGTCCACATGTAGTGGCGTGCCGTCCTTTCGCCAGAACACGTCACCGCCCACTCGCTGCTGGACACCCTCCGTGACCGAGATGTAGATCGGCGACTCCGCCCGTGGGAACGGGGTTCCGTCAGGATACTTGTGGTGGATGAGCTCATGCTGCGGCTTGCCGAGCATTTCACGCGCGGTGTAGCCGAGCAGGCGAGCGGCCGCCTCGTTCACGAATACGGTGTTGCCAGCGGGATCCAGGAAATACACACCGTCATCAATGGCGTTGAGTACCTGCTCGGCGCGTTCGCGCAGCAGCGTTACAGCGCGAGCGGTGGCTTCGTCTGGCGTGAAAGTCATGTTTTGGGTCACGATATCTGGAAAGTCAGTGGCGCCGACAGGCGCGAGCGGCCTGGGAACGCGCGTCCTTTGGTCACGCGGAAATCAGGCCCGGTCGTCTCCCGCATCTGCCGTCGGGCTGGTACTCGATCTTCCTCTCGCGATGTTGTCCAGCGCTATCGTCGCATTTCGACTGAGCCCGGACAGCTTCGCGCGCTTCATCGGCGACCTCTTGAACGTAGTGTGCATTCTTTCCCGCGATCGCGGGCCGTGGCGCGAAGGGCGAGTCCATGGACAGTGCCCGCGCGAACTTCACGTTCCATGGGCACACCTCCTGGGACGTCTGGCGGGATACCCATTTCGTGATCCGGCTCGGACGGCGCGGGAGCAAGCAGGAGCGCACGCGGACGGCGCTCAACGCGCCGGGAACCGCATTCCCCACAGGATGCGCAGGAACCGCGGGTGCGTGCGTATCGCGGCGAACGCCGGATCCGTGCGGAGGAAGATGAGCGCGGGATTCCGTTCCGCATACGCGTGCTCCAGCAGGCCCAGCGCGCGGGCCGTGTCGCCCGCCATGGCGCTGAGGGCGGCGACGCGCATCGGATCGATCGATGAGCCGCCGCGTTGCTCGTCGATGATCAGCCAACGCCGCCAGAACGCACGGATCCCGGCCGCGGCGAACGCGCGGCGCAGCGACTCCCCTTCAGCGGTAGTCGCGCCGCGCAGCGTAGCAACGCGTAGGAGCTCCTGCACGGCCTCCGCGTCGCGCCCCTGCGCCAGTGATACGCTCCATGTGCCATGGGGGACGGCGGGGCCGAGGCCGAGGGCGATCGCGTGCAGCGGGTCGAGTTGCGCCGCGCGCTCGAATGCGGCTCGCGCCTCGGACAACCGTCCGGCTGCCAGGTACTCCTCGCCCAGCGAGTAGCGCAGGCGGGCATCGAGCGGGTCTATAGCCAAGCCGCGCAAGCGGGCGTCCGCCGCCTCGTCGGGCCGAGCCATCGCGCGCCAGTAGTTGCCGAGGTGGTGCCACGCGTGCGGATCGTTCGGGTTGAGCGCGGTCGCGCGGCGCAGCGAGCGCTCGGCGCCCGCCCAGTCCCAGTCAAAGAAGAGCTGCACCATGCCTCGCGCGACGTGCGCCTCGCCGATCTGCGGGTCGAGCGCAAAAGCGCGGGCGGTGGCGGCGCGCACCTCGGTCAGGCCCCGCTCCGCCGGAATCTGGCGGAAGAAGACGAGCGGCATGATGACGCTCGCCTTGGCGGCCCAGGCGAGCGCGAAGTCGGGTTGAATCTCGGTCGCGCGGTCCAGCAGGTCCGCCGCACGCTGCATCGCGTCCGGCCGAAGGCGGCTGCGCAGCGCCAGCGCATGCAAGTACAGGTCGTACGCAGCCGGGTCCGTCGCGCCACGCGCGCGCGCCGTGACGCCCCCTGCCGGCATCCGCAGCGTGAGCGCGTCGCTGATCGCGCGCGCGATCTCGTCCTGCACCGTGAAGACGTCCGACATCTGGCGGTCGTACTCGTCGGACCAGAGCTGCAGGCCGCTCTTTGCATCCACGAGCTGCGCGCTGACCCGCAGCCGTGAGCCAGCCCGGCGCACGCTTCCCTCGAGGACCGCATCGACGCCCAGCGTCTCGCCGATCCGCCGCACGTCGAGGTCGCGGCCACGCAGCGCGAAGGCCGAGCTGCGCGCAGCGACGCGCAGCCCCTCGATGCGGCCGAGCGTGGTGGTGATCTCCTCGCTCAGTCCGTCGCTGAAGTAGCGGTTGGCCGTGTCGCCGCTCATCTCGACGAAGGGGAGCACGGCGAGCGAGCGCGCCGCGCGCGGCGCCGGCGCCGCCCCGGCCCCACGGTGCCAGCGGGCGGCAAGCGGGATCGCGGCGGCGAGGGCGAGCGCGCCCGCGAGCGTCGCGCCCGCGACGGAGAGACGGCGTCGCGAGCGGCTCGGCGGTGCGGCTGCTCTGCTCGGGCCGGGCGATCTCGCCACCGCGTCGTCCGCAAGCGCCGCGTCGAGGTCCGCCTCCACAGCCGCGGCGTCGGGGTATCGCTCCTCCGGCACTTTGCGCAGGAGGCGCGCGACGATGCGTTGCAGCGCCGGCGGCACGGGCGGCTCAGCCGCGGAAAGCGGCGCCGCCTCGCCGTGCAGGATGGCCGCGAGCACGGCCCGGTCGCTGCCGGCGTGGAAGGGGCGCGCGCCGGCAAGCATCTCGTGCAGCACGACGCCGAGCGACCAGAGGTCCGAGCGGTGGTCGAGCCGTGACCCGGCGGCCTGCTCCGGCGACATGTAGGCGATCGTCCCCGGGGTCGCCCCGGTCGCCGTGATGCACGCGTCCCCGAATCGTGCGAGCCCGAAGTCGAGCAGCCGCGCCACTCCGTCGTGCCCGAGGATGACGTTCCCCGGCTTCACGTCCCGGTGCACGATGCGGCGCGCGTGCGCCGCCCCGAGCGCGCGCGTGAGCTCGCGGGCGGTCGCCGCCGCATCGCGCGCCGGCAGTGGCCCGCGCGCGAGCCGCTCGCGCAGCGTCTCCCCCTCGTAGAGCGTCATCGCGATGTAGGGCCGCCCATCGTCGGTCTCGCCGATCTCATGCACGGTGCAGACGTTGGGGTGCGCGAGCGCGCCCGCCGTGCGGGCCTCGGAGAGGAAGCGCTCGGCCGCGCTCGGCCCGGCAACCGCGTGGGGCGGAAGAACCTTGAGCGCAACGTCGCGGTTGAGGCGCTCGTCGTGTGCGCGGTAGACGATGCCCATCCCGCCGCGCCCGAGCAACGAGATGATACGGAAGCGGCCCGCGAAGCAGCCGATCATGGGATCCGGCGGGTCCCCATCCGACTCAAACGCGGGTAGGACGGCTCGCACGGCATCACCAAGCTCGTCGAAGAAATGCGCGGCCCCGTCGGCGTGGGCGAGGAGCGATAGGAGCTCCTCGCACAGTGCCGGCTGCCCGCCGCTGGCCGCACGCACGAACGTGTCGCGCGCCTCGGGCGGCAGTTCAAGCGCCCGCTCGTAGAGACGTTCGCCCTCGTCCGTCACCCGCCGCTTCCGTGCGCCCGTGAAAGGTCGCGGTAGAGCCAGGCCTGGGCGAGAACCCAGCGGCGCTTCACCGTGGCCGGGGAGATGCCGAGCGCCTCCGCAGTGTCCTCGATCGTCAGACCGGCGTGGAACCGGCACTCCACCAACCGCGCGAGCGGCGGATCCTCACGCTCGAGCCTGACGAGCGCCTCCTCTACCGCCAGGAGTGCCTCAGCGTGGTCCTCGAGCCCATCGTGCGCCTCTAGCGCTTCCTCGATCTCCTCCAACGGGACCCGGTGAAGCGCACCGCCACGCTTCGCGGCGTGCTGCCCCTTCGCGTAGTCGAGGAGGACCTGCCGGACGGCCCGCGACGCCACCGCGTGGAAGTGCGGAAGGCTGGTCCACCCCGTCCCCGACTGGCCGGCAAGCCGGAGGTACGCCTCGTGGATGAGTGCCGTGGTACCGAGCGTGTCGTCCCCCTGCCATCGCCGCCGCTGCCGGCGGGCGACCTCCCGCAGCTCGTCATAGACGAGGGGCACCAGCCGGTCGAAGGCCTCGCGGTCGCCGGCGCCGACGTCCCGCAGCAGACGACTGATGGTTTCCTGACGCGACTGGCTCACTTGCCTCTCTTGATGGAAAAACGACAGGGAAATCGCGGTGCCGCCACCCAAGATGCAGCGCGTGGCGCCGCCATCAAAGGGGAGGCGTGGAGGACGGTGAGCCGGTCGGACCGTTTTTAGTCGTATTCACCCGTACGGGGACGTCGCATGTGGGCTCAAGCGGGCCGCGACGTCCGGACCCTGGCAACTGGAGACGGCAAATGACTGGACGGAGGAAGCGAGACAGCGAGTGGACGCAAACGGCGCTCCGAGCGGTAGGCGCTGCGGCATTCTTGGCCGCGATCGCGTGCAGTGAGCCACAGGGTCCGAACGAGCCGGCGGACCGCTATGGTCCGTTCGGCGCGTGGGCGGCCGCCGCTCGCATCGAGACCGTGGCGCCCGGCGCGCACCCGAACTTCAACAC
>JACMOE010000322.1 GCA_014378185.1 Gemmatimonadaceae bacterium
GAACGACAGGATCACTTCGGCCTTGATGAAGCTCACGACATGCAGGCTCAATTGCACCAGCACCACATGCGAGACGTTCGGCAGGATGTGGCCGAACATGCGCAGGGCATGGCCCGCGCCAATCGCTTCGGCGGCACGCACATATTCGCGGCCGCGGTGCTTGATGTATTCGGCCCGCACGAGCCGGTAGATGCTGGTCCAGCCCACGGCAGCGAGGATGATTACGACCGCCTCGATGCCGTTGGTGAAGATCTTGGCGAGCGGCCCCGACTTGAACACCGCCGCCAGTGCGAAGATCAACAGGATGTAGGGCATCGCGGTGAAGACGTTGTACAGCCACTCGAGCACGTCGTCGGCCCAGCCGCCGAAGTAGCCGGCGAGCGCACCGAGGAAGGTGCCGACCAGCGTGGCCAGGAACGCGGCGCAGATGCCGACGAGGATCGAAATCTGCGCGCCCTTGATCGCCTTGGCTAGCACGTCGCGTCCCAGGCGGTCGGCACCGAAGGCCCGGGTTTCCGATTTCTCGATGGTCTCGGTCTTGACCCGCGCAGCGCGGTCGGCCCATTCCTTGTAGCGTGGCGCGAGCGGGTCAATGTCGCTCAAGTCCACGTTGGGGACGCTGGCGACCACTTCGTCCGCCTGCTGCCGCTCGGCCGGCCCGAGCATCGTCGGCGGGGCGAAGGGCTCGGCGACTTCGCGTTGCCAGTCGGCCGCGACGAATCCCGTTTGCGCGAGAAGCACCAGGATCAGGAAGGCGGAGACGATCCACAGCGACACGAGGCCGACCTTGTCCTGCCGCAGCCTCTTCCATGCCTGCGCCCATACCCCAGGCGACTTGGGCAGAGCCACCGCAGCCGCCGGCTCAATGGGCTGCCCTGGCGAAGTTGCTTCGTCGAGTTGTCCCGGCACCGCGCTCATTTGAAGACGACCCGCGGATCGACCACCTTGTAGAGGACGTCGGTCAGGAGGTTGATCACCATCGTGATCACCGCGAGGTAGATCGTCACTGCCTGGATCACCGGATAGTCGCTGCGGTTCACCGCGTTGTAGACCTCGCGTCCGAGGCCTGGCACGGAAAAGAAGATTTCAAGCAGAAACGAGCCGATGAAGATGCCGGGCAGCTGCGTCGCCACGTTTGTGAGGATCGGGATCATTGCGTTGCGCAGCACGTGCTTGAACAGGATCGTGTTCTCAGCCACGCCCTTCGCGCGCGCCGTGCGGACGTAGTCGTGGCCCATCTCATCGAGAAAGAACGTCCGGTACAGGCGCGTACTCGGCGCGAGCCCGACGAGGACCGCGAGCATTACCGGCAACGGCGTGAAGACCGTGAGGTTGGTCCAGAAGCTGTTGCTCCACCCCTGCACCGGGAACCAGCCGAGCCGGAACGCGAAGACGTACTGCGCCACGATCACGTACACGAGGAAGCTGATCGACAGCGCCAGAGTCGTGATGACCATCACCGCGCGATCCGTGAGGCTGCCGCGCACGTACGCCACCGCCATGCCGCAAACCGTGCCTAGGACGACGTCCAGGACCAGGATGGGCGCCATGATCGTTAGCGTCGCAGGCAGCCGGGTGCGGAAGATGTTCGAAATTTCCTCGTTGGTCGTCCAGCTGCGCCCCCAGTCGAACGTCAGCACCTGCCGCACGAAGATCCACAACTGGTCCGAAACCGGCTTGTCCAGGCCCAGCTGCTGGCGCAGTGACGCGATCTGCTGGGGCGAGGCCCTGAGCCCGGCGAGGATCTCGGCGGGATCGCCGCCGAAGTACTTGAAGAGAAAGAAGACCAGCAGGATGACCCCGGCAAGGGTGGGGATCATCTGCCAGATCCGTCGGATGAGATATGAGGCCATAGTGCGAAAAAACGGCGTCAAGGAATGGGAACGCCGGTACTTAAGGGAAACCGCTCGTGGCGGTCAGTCTGGCGCGCATTATGCTTGCGGTCTCGCATTACCGAATAGGTGTTTCCAAGCATGCACATCAACAACTGGGCCCGGGCCATCAGCCTGTGCTTGGCAATGGGCGCCGCTTCATACCCGTCACGCGCGCAAAACCCATCCGTTCCTCCCCTCAAAGTCTTCCGGTACGCCTTTCCGATTGCCGAGACGGGATTCGATCCCCCGCAGCTGTCCGATCTGTATTCGCGCATTGTCACGGCGAACATCTTCGAGGCGCTGTACGGGTACGACTACCTGGCGCGCCCCGCCAAGGTCGTACCGGTGCTTGCCGAAGGCATGCCGCAGGTTTCGGCGGACTTCCGCACCTACACCGTCAAGCTCAGGCGCGGTGTGCATTTCTCCGACGATCCCGCCTTCGGCGGCAAGAAGCGCGAGCTCACAGCGAACGACGTCGCCTACACGTACAAGCGGTTCTACGACCCGGTGACCAAGAGCCAACAGCTCTCGAGCATGCTCGAGGAAGGCATCGCCGGGCTCGAGGAAATGAACAAGCGGGCGATCGAAACCGGCAAGTTCGAATACGACGCGCCGGTCGAAGGCATCCAGGTGCTCGACCGATACACGGTGCAGTTCAAGCTCCAGCGCCCCCGCCCCCGCTTCATCTACACGCTCGCCGACTCCGGCATCCAGGGCATCGTGGCGCGCGAGGTCGTCGAGAAGTACGGCCCCGCGATCATGGAGCACCCCGTGGGCACGGGCGCATTCATGCTGTCCGAATGGCGCCGGGCCTCGAAGATCACACTCGTGAAGAACCCGAATTATCACGAGGAGTACTACGCCGCAGAGCCGGCTCCCGGCGACACGAAGGCTCAGGCGATCTACGCGAAGCTCAAGGGCAAGCGGCTGCCCCTCGTGGACAAGGTGGAGGTCTCGATCATCGAGGAGCCCCAGCCGCGCTGGCTGGCCTTCCTCAATAACGAGCAGGAGTTCGTCGAGCGCATCCCTTATGCCTATGCGCCGGAAGTGGTGCCTCACAACCAGCTCGCGCCCAAGCTGGCCAAGCGGGGCATGCAGCTCGAACGTGTGCCGCTGTCGGATGTGACGTTCATGTACTGGAACATGACGGACAAGGTGACGGGCGGCTATACACCCGAAAAGGTCGCACTGCGGCGCGCGATGGCGATCGC
>JACMOE010000323.1 GCA_014378185.1 Gemmatimonadaceae bacterium
CTGCTGCACTACACGCCGACACTCGTGGCCGGACTGGTGTTCTCCGGCGTGGCGGCAGCGATCATGGCGACGGTCAACTCGTTCATGTCGGTGGGGGCCGCTGCCCTCACCCACGACCTTCCCATCGCCTTCGGCCGGAAAGCCAAGGACGAACTGCGCATGGGACGATTGAGCACGATCGGCCTGGCACTCCTCGCCGCGGTAGTCGCGCAGAGCTCCGGCACGCTGGTGGCGTTCCTGGGCATCTTCGGATGGGGACTCTTCGGCTCGACGATCGTTCCGTCGCTGGCCATCGGGCTGAACTGGGAGGGTGCGACGCGCGCCGGCGCGATCGCGTCGATCTCCGCGGGCTTGTGCATCACGCTGGTTGGTGAAACGCTCGCCTACTTCAAGGTGTACGGCCTGCCGAGCGGCGTCTCCGTGTCTGCCATTGCGCTGGTGGCGTCGCTGCTCGTGTTCTTCGTGGTGTCATGGTTCACTCGCCGGTCGGCGCCCGGATCGATCGATCCGGACATCCGGCTCGTGATGGACGCGTGAGCCAGGGCGAGAGCGACGCCGACTCGTCCGCGTGACGTTGTAGTGGAATCGCGAGACCGGGTCGGTTGCCAATGCGGCAGGCCTGGTCAGCGCGCCGGTGCCGTACCGGTCGCAGCCGGAATGCGCGCCGCCAGCGCATCGAGCGTCTTGCGCAACTCGGCATACCGATCCATCGCATCGCGGCCGACCCGCTGATCGGCGCCGATGTTCTCGCTGTACAGATAGGCGATGTGCGCCTGGAGTGCAGGCCTGCTGTAGCGAGCGGGCGGGGTGAAGAACTCCGCGTCGAGGGTGGCGTTCGGCGCCGCTCGCAACCGTTCACCCACGCGGTTCGCGTCGCTCACGAGGTCGCGCAGCTTCAGGTTGAAGGCCAACTGCGCGCTGAGCGCGGACTGGGTGACGCCGTCGCGAGTGACGCGCGGGTCGGCACACAGCACGAGGGGTTGCGTCATCGTCGTGCCGTTCGCGGAAAACCTCACGGTGTAGTTGCCGGGGACGGCCATGGGCCCCCCGCGTCCGCGCTGCGCCGAGGTGGCACTCCATGGTCCCGGATAGGTCATGTCCCACACGAAACGGTTGAGCCCAGCCCGTGACGAGAGCCCGGTGGACGCGCCGCCCCGAGCCGTGGTGCTGCGAGCGGTGTCAATTCCATAACCCTGGATGACGGTACCCTTGGCATCGAGGATCTCCAGTCGCGCATTGGACTCTGGCGATGCGAGCCAATAGTCGATCATGGCGCCGGCCGGCGGATACTGCGGCACATCGGCAGTCGCGCTGCGCTCCGACTCGGCCCCGCCGAATCCGGCGCGATAGCGATAGCGAATGGCTTCACGCGGTGCGAAGAGGTGTGACGGCTTCGCGGCGATCGCGTCCGTCACCTGCTGCAGTGGGGTGATGTCGTCGAGAATCCAGAATGAGCGTCCCTGGGTGGAAAGGACGAGATCCTTTCGGTGCACCACGATATCGGTGACTGGCGTAATCGGCAGGTTCTGCTGGAGCGGCCTCCAGTGCGCGCCGTCATCGAACGATGCGAACATCCCGAATTCGGTGCCCGCGTACAGCAGGCCGGCGCGAGTGGGGTCTTCACGCACCACACGCGTGGGGTAGTCAGCGGGGATGCCATTAATGCCGGTCGTGAGGCGTGTCCATGACTGGCCGTAGTCTTCCGTCTTGTAGATGTACGGCTGGAAGTCGCCCAGCAGGTAGCGAAGCACGGCGACGTACGCGGCGCCGGCGCGGTGTGGCGACGGCTCGATGTTCTGCACGCGGCCGCCGGGTGGAAGGTCCTTCGGCGTCACGTTGGTCCAGCTCTTCCCGCCATTCGTGGTGACGTGGATGGGGCCGTCGTTCGCACCCGTCCAGATCACGCCCGCCTTCACGGGCGATTCGCGAATGGCGTACAGCGTGGCGTACATCTCCTCGCCCGTGGCGTCCACAGTGATGGGGGTGCCGGAGTACACGCTGCGATACCGCGGATCGTTCGCGGTGAGGTCGGGGCTGATGGTTTCCCACGTGACGCCTTCGTCGCGCGTGCGATGCACGTACTGCGACCCGTAGTACACGGTGTGCGGCTCGTGTGGCGACACCTCCATGGGCGACACGCGCTGGAAGCGGTAGCGCAGGTCCTTGTTCGCATTGCCGTACAGCGATTGCCCGCCGATCCAGAACTGCTGTTCCTGTCCACTGCGCAGGCTCATGCGGCTCCACTGGCCTTTGCATGCGCCGTACACGGTGTCCGGGTTGGTGCGGTTGGGCGCGATGGGGCCGGTTTCGCAACCTGGTCCCTGACGCCAGCTCTGGATGGGATCGTCGAGCCCATTGGAGCCCACCGGCAGGCTTGGCACGATGAGCGTGGTGTTGTCCTGTTGCGCGCCGTACACGCGATAGGGATACTGGTTGTCCACGGCCACCTGGTAGATCTCGGCCGTGGGCTGGTTCTGCTGGGTGCTCCAGGTGGCGCCACCATCGAGCGTCACGTTCGCGCCGCCGTCGTTCGCCTGGATGAAGAGCTGCCCGTTCTTCGGATTGATCCACATGTCGTGGTTGTCGCTGTGCGGCGAACGCAGGATTCGAAAAGTCTTGCCTCCGTCCACGGACTTGTAGTAGCCCTCGGTGCCGACGTACACGACGTCTGCGTTGGTGGGATCGGCGTCGACGTTGTCGTAATAGAAGGGGCGGGTGATGAGGCCGGGCGTCGTGTTCATGAGTGTCCAGTGCTCACCGGCATCGTCGCTGCGATAGAGGCCGCCATTCACCTTTGCTTCCACGAGCGCGTACACGCGCAGCGGTGCCGCGGCCGAGACGGCGAGGCCGCTCTTGCCGACGATGCCGGTGGGGAGCCCGTTACCCAGGCGACTCCAGTGCTCACCGGCATCGACGCTCCTGTAGATGCCGTCTTCACCTCCACCACTGATGATCGTCCACGGACGCCGTTGGCCATGCCACATGGATGCGTAGACGACGTTCGGATTTCCGGGCTGGAGCTCGATGTCCACGGCGCCAGTGCTGTCGGAGAGGAACAGCACGTTGTCCCACGTCGCGCCGCCGTCCCTGGTGCGGTACACGCCGCGTGTCTTCGTGTGTGCGAAGGGGTTGCCGACAACTGCGGCGAACACCGTGTTCGGATCGGAGGGATGGATGACGATCGCGCCGATCTGTCCGGCATCGCGCAGGCCGCTGAACTTCCACGTGCGCCCCGCATCGATGGACTTGTAAATGCCCTTGCCGATGGAGACGTTGCTGCGAATCGCCTCGGAGCCGGTGCCGACGTAGATGACGTTGGGATCGGTGTCGGCCACGTCGAGCGCGCCAATGGAGCTCGACGCGAACGCCTGGGCCGAGAGGTCGCGCCAGCTCGCACCGGCATCCGTCGTTTTCCAGATGCCGCCACCCGTGGAACCGAAGTAGAAGGTCATCGGCTCCTGGTTCACGCCGGTCACTGCGGTCACTCGGCCTCCGCGGGCCGGTCCGATCATGCGGTAGCGCAGCCCGCTGAACCGGGCGGAGTCGTATGACGCGACATCACGCGCGGAGGGCGCCTGTGCCAGTGCCGTGAGAGCGGAGAGCGACAAGGAGAGCAGGGCGAACGGAAAGACGTGGGCGATGCGCATGTGTCGCGGCTGGACGTGAGAGGGAGTGTGCCACAGCGAAGATGCCTCGGCGGCAGTGCGGAGACCAGCGGCAACCCGGATTATTCGCAGGAATTGCTGCGCTTGTCGCGGCGCGGCAAACCCTGGCAGCTAGGAGCGCCTGCGTACCAGCAGGTCGAGGTGCACGCCGTCAGCGAAGAAGTTCTCGACGCGTCCATCACGCGTGAACCCGCACGCCAGCAGCGCCGATGCTGCCATTGCACAGCCTGGGTCGTCGGCGATCTCGCAGACGATCATGCGCGCGGCGCGCACCTGGCGCTGGAGCATCAGTCCGTCCACGAGCATCATCATGGCATCACGATTCGCGCCGACGAGCGCATGGATCCTGATCACGCCGCTCGCGCCAGCCACAGGCCCCAAGAGCACCACGCTTCTCGATGGCGACTGATCATGTTCGGCAAGCACGAATGCCACGCATTCGGCCTCCGCGCCCGTGATTGCCACGTCGAGCTGCTCGAACACGCGGCTGGCATGACGCGACCCATCGAGCGCACGCTTCACCAGCGCGCGTGCCGCGCCCGCATCGTCGGGCACAAGAGCGCGAACCTGTCCGGCGCTCACCCGTGCGCGGTCAGATATGGATTGCGCGACCCAGCACGGCGAGCGCCGCTTCCTTCGTCGTCTCGCTCAGCGTTGGATGGGCGTGCACCGTGACGGCGATGTCCTCCGATGATCCGCGATACTCGAATGCCAGCACCACTTCGGCGATCAACTCCGACGCGTTCGCGCCAATGAGGTGCGCGCCAAGCAACTCGTCCGTCGTTGCGTCGGCGAGGAACTTCACGAAGCCGGAGGTTTCGGCCGACGTGCGCGCGCGCCCGTTGGCGGAGAAGGGAAACTTGCCCATCTTGTAGGCGCGGCCTTCGGCCTTCAGCTCACGTTCCGTCATGCCGACCGACGCGATCTCCGGCCAGGTGTAAACCACGGACGGCATGGATCGGTAGTGCATGTGCACGCGCTTGCCGGCGATCACTTCGGCGGCTACGACTCCCTCTTCTTCCGCCTTGTGCGCGAGCAACTTTCCCCCGATGCAGTCGCCGATGGCGTACACGTTCGGCAGGTTGGTGCGCATCTGGTCGTCCACGATCACCTCACCGCGCGCGCCGACGTTCAGCCCCAGCGCCGTGGCATCCACGCCGCTGAGCGACGGCTTCCGGCCGACGGACACCAGCACGTAGTCCGCCTCGAGCGTTTCCGTGGCGCCGTCCTTCTCGACGTCGACGAACATCGTGTCGCCCTCACGTCGCGCGGCGGTGACTTTGGAGCCGGTACGCAGCACGAGGCCCTGCTTCCGGAACACCTTGTCGGCTTCCTTCACCACGTCCTCGTCCATGCCTGGCAGGATGGACGGCATGAACTCGATGACGGTGACCCGAGCGCCGAGCCGCCTCCAGACGCTACCGAGTTCGAGGCCGATGGCGCCGCCGCCGATGACGATGAGGTGCCTGGGCACGACCGGGATTTTCAGGGCGCCAACGTTCGAGAGTATGCGGTCCTCGTCGAACCGGAGGAACGGGAGCTCGATAGGTACGGAGCCGGTGGCAATGATGACGTGTTTGGCCTGGTATGTCGTGATGTTGTTCTCGGGGGGGGCCCCCCGCACCTCCACCACGTTGCCCGCCCGCAACGTTCCGTACCCCTTCGCCCACGTGATCTTGTTCTTGCGAAACAGGAACTCGATGCCCTTGGTGTTCTGCCCCACCACTTCGTCCTTCCGCTTCATCATTGTCGCCAGGTCCAGCCGCAGTCCATCCACCCCGATGCCATGCTCGGCCGCATGCCTCCCCATGAATTCGAAGTGTTCGCTCGAATTCAATAGGGCCTTCGACGGAATGCAGCCCACGTTCACGCACGTGCCGCCGAGCGTCTTGTCCATCTCCACGCAAACCGTGGTGAAGCCAAGTTGTGCGGCGCGAATCGCGGCCACGTAGCCGCCGGGTCCGCCGCCAAGGATGACGACGTCGGCAGGAGTGAGGGTATCAGCCATGGGAGAGAGTGTGGTCAATCCACCAGCATGGACGCTGGATCTTCCATCAGTTCCTTGATGCGCACCAGGAACAATACCGCCTGCTGGCCGTCGATCACCCGGTGATCGTACGACAGGGCGATGTACATCATGGGCCTGATCACCACTTCGCCTTTCACCGCGATGGGCCGGTCTTGCGTCTTGTGCAGACCCAGGATGCCGACCTGCGGAAAGTTGATGATGGGCGTGGAGAGCAGCGAGCCGAACACGCCGCCGTTGGTGATGGTGAACGTGCCACCTGTCAGGTCGTCCATGGCCAGCTTGCCCTCGCGCGCCTTCTTCGCCAGCGCACCAATGTCGCGCGAAACGTCGAGCATGCCCTTCCGGTCTGCGTCCTTCACGTTCGGCACCACCAGCCCACCCTCCGAGGCCACGGCAATGCCCATGTTCACGTAGTGCTTGTAGACGATGGAATCGCCATCGATCTGCGCGTTCACGACGGGGTATGACTTGAGCGCCATGGATGTCGCCTTCACGAAGAAGGGCATGAAGCTGAGCTTCACGCCATGCTCCTTCTCGACCTTCTCCTTCATCCGCTCGCGCAGGGCGCTTACGGCAGACATGTCGATCTCGTTGAAGGTCGTGAGATGTGCCGTCGAGTGCTGCGCGAGGAGCAGGTTTTCGGCGATGCGCTTGCGGCGCGTCGTCATCTTTTCGCGCGTCTCCCGCTCGCCTGATGCAGCGGGTCGCAACACGGCAGGCGCAGCAACCGGGGCAGTGGGTGCGTGTCCCGGCGCCGACCTGGCCGCCGGGGGAGCGGCGACACTCCCCGCGGCAACGTGCTCGATCACATCCGGCTTGCTCACCACGCCGCCACGCCCCGTTCCGGACACGGCCGTCAAGTCCACGTTCTGCTCTGCGGCCACGCGCTGTGCCGCGGGCGACGCACGCACCGCTGCGGGCGCAGCCGGCGTGGTCTCCGCAGCTACCGCGCTCTCGGCCTTCGCTACAACGGGTGCAGGAGCCGCAGGCGAAACGGGCGCGGGCGCGGCAGGAGCCGTCGCGCCTTCATCCACGTCGGCCAACACGTCGCCAACCTTCACGACATCCCCTTCCTTCACCGCACGCCTGGTGAGGACGCCCGCGTTCAGGGCCGGCACCTCGACAGTGATCTTGTCCGTTTCCAGCTCCACGAGCGTGTCGCCCGAGGCGACCGCCTCGCCCTCCTGCTTGAGCCAGCGCGAAACGGTCGCCTCGACGATGGACTCGCCGAGGGGAGGAACCTTGATTGCAGTCATGAGGCGTGCCGTCCCGGAAAAAATCCGCGCCGTGTCCGCGCGCTTTCGCGCAGGTCCACCAGCGCATAGCATTCCGCGAGAAATATAACTCCAGCGCAGAGGCATGCGAGCACTCACTATCTCCGCCCACGGCGGTCCGGAACAGATCGAATATCGCGACGATCTCCCCATGCCGGAGCTGCGCGCCACGACCGACGTGCGCATCCGGATGCACGCCGCGGCGCTGAATCACCTCGACCTGTTCCTGCTGCGCGGACTGCCCGGCGTCACCATCACGCCGCCATGGATACTTGGCGCAGATGGCACCGGCGTGGTGGAAGCGGTCGGCGACGCAGTGCACTCCGTCGCCATCGGCGATACGGTCGTGATCAACCCCGGCATCAGCGATCGCACCTGCGCGTACTGTCTCGCCGGCGAGCAGCCGCTCTGCCCGCGCTTCGGCTTGCTTGGCGAACACATGCCCGGCACCATGGCAGAGTACGTCGTCATTCCAGCCACGAATGTCCTCCGCATTCCAGCAACCATCGACGTTGCCCATGCAGCGGCATTCACGCTCGCGACGCTCACCGCATACCGCATGCTCGTCACCCGCGCACGGCTCGAGCCCGGCGAACGCGTGCTCATCTGGGGCATTGGTGGTGGCGTCGCGATCGCGTGCCTCCAGATCGCGAAGCTCATCGGCGCGCACGTCACGGTCACCTCGAGCAGTGACGCCAAGCTGGCGCACGCACGTGCACTCGGTGCCGACGACACCATCAATCATCACGACATCGACGTCGGCCGCGAGATGCGCGCGAGGACTGACAAGAAGGGAGTGAATGTCGTCGTCGATTCCGTCGGCGAGGCGACATGGTCGCAGTCCCTCGGCGCGCTGGGCCGCGGCGGACGACTGGTCACCTGCGGCGGAACCTCCGGTCCCATGGTCACCACCGACGTACGAAAGCTGTTCTGGAATCAGTGGAGCATCCTGGGTTCCACCATGGGCAACGACGCGGAGTTCGCCGCCGTCGTCGCGATGCTTGCGGCGGGGCAGCTTGCGCCCCCGATCGACCGCGTGTTCCCGCTCTCCGAGGGACGCGCGGCATTCGAGCGGCTCGACGCGGGCGCACAGTTCGGCAAGCTCGTGGTCTCCATTACCTGACGCATTACGATTCCGAGGCAGGCGCGTCATGTTCTCGTGTCGTCCCGAGCGAAGCGAAGGACCTGCTCGCGGCCGACACAACAGGAGGTCCTTCGCGTTGCTCAGGATGACTAAGTGACATGGCCCACCACAATGCGGCCCCCCGCCCCCTGTTCCTGTCC
>JACMOE010000324.1 GCA_014378185.1 Gemmatimonadaceae bacterium
ACGGACGAGCCGCTCGTTTCCGATTCCGGCACCGTCAGGGTTCCGCCCATGGGGGCAGCGCTTGACGAGATGGCGGCACCGGCGGGCGTGATCTCCGCGCGCAGCTTTCCACTGACACCGCGCAGTTCGCCGGCGAGCGCACCGAGGGAGGCATCGGTGAGATAGGCAGCGGTGGGGGCATCCGAGTTGGTGAGGGCAGCGGCGACACGGGCGGTGGCCGACGGGCCGTTCGCGTCACGGGATCTGGTGCCTCCCGTGGCGATAGTCCACGTCCACCCGATGACCAGAATCGCGACCAGCACGCGCCCGCCGATATCGAGCAGGCGCTCGGTACGCGCAGAGACGCCCGCTCGGTGCCAGCGACTGGTGGGTGAGGCGGGCAGCAGCAATGCGGCATCCACGAGATGCCGGAGATCGTCGACGAGGCCGGTTGACCCATCATGAGCGACTGTCGAACTTCCTGCGCTCCCGCCGTCTTCCTTTCGCCGGACCTCATGCACACCCTTCTCGACTTTTTCCATCAGCTCAAGGATCCTCGCCTGCTGGTGCAGGCGGGCGGATATGTAGGGCTGACGGTGATCATCTTCTGCGAAACCGGCTTGCTCGTCGGCTTTTTCCTGCCGGGCGATTCGCTGCTCGTCACAGCGGGCCTCCTCGCGTCGCAGTCACAATTCGGGCTCAACTTGTGGCTGCTCGGCGTGTTGCTGACCGTTGCGGCCATCGCGGGCAACTCGCTGGGATACGCGATCGGGCGATACACCGGTCCACGGCTCTTCACGCGGGATGACTCGCTCCTGTTCAAGAAAAAACACCTGTTTCGCGCGCAGGCCTTTTATGAGAAGCACGGCGGCAAGACACTCATCATTGCGCGTTTCATGCCTATCGTGCGCACCTTCGTGCCGGTGGTGGCCGGACTGGGCGCGATGAAGTTCCGGTCGTACACGGCCTACAACGTGCTGGGGGCAGTGTTGTGGATCTGGTCGATGCTGTTCATCGGCTACTTCCTCGGCCGCATGGTTCCCGGCATCGAGAACCACATCACCAAGGTCATCCTTGTCGTGATCTTCGTGTCGCTCCTGCCGGGGTTGATCTCCTGGGCACGCGAGCGCTCACGGGAACCGGCGGCCTGACCCGGCGAGTATCACACCACGCACCGAACCAACGGAGAATTCCATGGCGCACACGCTTCCACCCCTGCCCTATCCGAGCAACGCGCTCGAGCCGCACATCGATGCGCAGACGATGGAGATCCATCACGGCAAGCATCACAACGCCTATGTCACGAACCTGAATGCGGCGCTCGAGAAGGCGCCCGGTCTCGCCGACACGCCGATCGACGCGTTGCTTCGCGACCTGAACGCGGTGCCGGAGGCTGTACGCACGGCGGTTCGCAACAATGGCGGCGGGCACTGGAACCATTCGCAGTTCTGGAAGTGGATGGCGCCCAATGCGGGCGGCGCGCCCACCGGCAAGTTGGCGGACGCGATCAACAGCGCATTCGGCGACTTCG
>JACMOE010000325.1 GCA_014378185.1 Gemmatimonadaceae bacterium
CGCAAGCTCGAACTGGGCAACAGCATTTCCCAGGTCAATGCGGCCGACATCACCAGCACGCAGACGATCCGCTCGGTGGGTGATCTCCTCACCGCGCGCGCGCCTGGCGTACAGGTACTGCCCAACACCATGACGGGCGGCGGTTCGCGCGTCCTCATCCGCGGCATCTCCTCCCTGTCGCTCAGCAACGATCCCATCTACATCATCGACGGCATCCGCATGTCGAGCGGCAACGGGTCGCAGGCCATCGGAGTCGGCGGCACAACGCTCAGCCGCGTGAACGACATCAATCCGCAGGACATCGAGAACATGGAGATCGTGAAGGGCCCCTCGGCCGCCACGCTCTACGGAACCGATGCCGCCAACGGCGTGATCGTGATCACCACCAAGCGCGGCCGCGCGGGCAAGACGCGGTACAACACGTTCGTCGAGAACGGCATCATCAAGGATCGCAACACGTATCCCACCGCCTACACGCTGTTCGGACACACGCCGGCGGGCACGGTGCGCCAGTGCTTCCTGAACGAGGTCGGCAACGGTGTCTGCGCCGCGGATTCGCTGCTCAGCTACAACCTGTGGGCCGATCCCGATGCGTCGCCACTCGGCACCGGACAGCGCCAGCAGTACGGCCTGTCGGCGTCAGGCGGACAGGAAACCGTGTCGTTCTTTGTCTCCGGCGACTACGAAAAGGAGCTGGGCGTCTATACCATTCCGCCCTTCGACATCCGCCGCCTCGATTCCACGAACGTCAGCATCCGGCCGGAGTGGCTGCGGCCCAACGCGCTCGAGAAGCAGAACGTGCGGCTCAACCTCACGTCGGCGCTCAATTCCAGGCTGGACCTCCAGTCGTCGCTGGGCTTCGTGCATCTCAACCAGCGCCTGCCGCAGATCGACAACAACACGACCGGGCTCGGATCGAGCGCCTATGGCGGCCCGGGCTTCAAGAACAATGGCAACGGCTCGCTCGGCTTCGCGAAGAATGGATATCGCCTGTTCACGCCCGGCGACATCTTTCAGGAGACGGTGAACCAGCAGATCAACCGGTTCATCGGCAGCACCAGCGCGAATTACCGCCCGTATTCGTGGATGGCCAATCGCGCCAACATCGGGCTGGACTACACGAGCCGCACGGACTCCGACCTGTGCCGTCGCAGCAACTGTTCCGATTTCAGCACCAACCGCCTCGGGTCCGCCACGGATGCGCGCGCCAACATCCGCAACTTCACCGCGGATCTCGCCAGCTCGGCTACGTTCAACCCGCGCCCAGCGATCAACTCGAAGACTACGGTGGGCGTGCAGTACGTGAACTTCACGCAGGACGAGAATCTCGCCTCTGCGTCCACGCTGCCGCCGGGTACGCAGACGGTTACGGCGGGCGCGATTCCGTTCGCCAGCGCTGCCACCACGATCCAGAAGACGCTCGGCCTGTTCGTCGAAGAAGCGGTGGCGTTCCGCGACCGCCTGTTCCTCACCGCGGCGCTGCGCACGGACCAGAACAGCGCCTTCGGCACGAACTTCCAGCAGGTGTACTACCCCAAGCTCAGCGCGTCCTACGTGATCTCGGACGAGGATTTCTTCCCGAAGATCAAGGGTCTCGACCAACTGCGCCTGCGCTCCACGTACGGTGCGGCCGGCACGCAGCCGGGTCCGAACGACGCGCTGCGCTTCTTCCAGGCCGCCACGGTCAACGTGGACAAGGCGGACGCGCCGGGTGTCATCGTCGCTGGCGTCGGCAACCAGAACCTGCGTCCGGAGCGCGCCACCGAGTATGAAGGCGGCTTCGATGCGAAGATGTTCGACAGCCGCATCAACCTCGAGTTGACGTACTACAGCAAGCTCACGAAGGACGCGCTCATCTCGCGCGTGCTGCCGCCCTCGGCCGGTGTGGCCGCGTCGCGGTTCGAGAATCTCGGCTCGGTGAAGAATGCCGGTCTCGAGGCACTCGTGAACGCGCAACTCGTGAACAACCGTCGCTTCGGGTGGGACGTCACCTACTCGGCGTCGTCCAACGCGAACAAGCTGGTGGACCTGGGCGCCGTGCCGCCCATCATCGGCAGCCCGCAGAGCGTGATGTCGCAGAAGGCCGGCTATCCCATCAACGGGTACTGGCAGAAGCCGATCGTCAGCTACCAGGATCTCAATGGCGACGGCCTGATCTCGTACGTGGCCGGGTGCGCCACGACGGCGACCTGCGAAGTGGTCGTCGGCGACACGGCGGTGTTCCTCGGCACCTCGGTGCCGAAGTACGAGATGACGTTGTCGAACGGCTTCGACCTCTTCAATCGCGCCATCCGCATCTCCAGCCTGTTCGACTACAAGGGCGGTCTCAAGAACGACAACGACACCGAGCGGATCCGCTGCCAGAATCGCCTCAACTGCGTGGGCGAGGCCGACAAGACCGCGCCGCTCTTTCAGCAGGCACGCGTGGTGGCATTGCGCGACAATCCCGCGCGCACGCAGGCGGGCTTCATCGAGGACGCGGACTTCGTCCGCTTCCGCGAGCTGTCCGTCACCTTTGCCGCGCCGCAGACCTTCGCCACGCGCGTGTTTCGCTCCGAGTCGGCCAGCCTGAGCTTTGCCGCGCGGAATCTCCACGTGTGGACCAAGTACACAGGAGTGGATCCGGAGTCGAGCTATGGCGCCACCTCGGCGCAGAACGATTTCCAGACCGCCGCGCCGCCCACGTATTTCACGCTCCGGCTCAACCTCGGTTTCTAACCGCCAATCATGCCATCGATGAATAGATTCTTTTCCACACGGCGTCGCCGCGCAGGCAGCGTGCTGATCGCCGCCGCGGCACTTGCGCTTGCAGCGTGCGGCGGAACCGACAGCCTGCTTCAGGCCGTCGACCCCGACATCATCAACCCGACCGACGTCAACAGCATTGACGGCGCCGATGCACTTCGCGTGGGCGCCCTCGTGCGCCTGACCGCCATCACGGCGACACCCACTTCCCTGTCGAATGAGGGGGCCTGGTTCTGGGGTGGCCTCATGACGGATGAGTGGAAGTCGGGCGACACGTTCACCCAGCGCGACGAGACCGACAAGCGCTCCACGCTGGTGGACAACTCCCTCATCAGCAACGCGTATCGCAACCTCCACCGTGCGCGCATTGCCGCGGATCTCGCCATCGTCGCGCTCAAGCAGTACAAGCCGTCACCGGCGTGGGGCATTGGCCAGATGTACTACGTGCGCGGCTACGCCGAAATGCAGTCCGCCGAAAATTGGTGCAATGGGCAGCCGTTCTCGGATGGGTCGTCCGGCGACATTGTGGAAGGCAAGCCACTGACGGTTGCCGAGGCGTTCCAGCGTGCGATCGCGAGTGCCGACCTTGGATTGGCGGCGGTGGGATCCGCGACGGACGCGAGCAGTGTGCGCATCATCAATTCACTGAAGCTGGTGAAGGCGCGTTCCCTGATGGGGCTCGGTGGCGCGGCGAACTACACCGCCGCGGCGGCGCTCATGGCCGGTATTCCCACGAGCTTCACCTACGATGTCACCTTTGCGCAGGTGTCCGGCTCGAATGGCATCTGGGCGCTCAACAACAGCTCCAAGCGCTACGTCGTTGGTGACAGCATCGATGCCAACGGCCTCGTGAAGAACGCGGCGCCGTTCGTGTCGGCAAGGGATCCGCGCGTTCCCACCAGCGGCACGGGCAGGGCGTTCGATTCCTCGACGCCGTTCGCGCAGCAGTTGATCTGGGCGTCGGCCGGGGCAGTTCCTGGCCAGGAGGATCCGGTTGCCGTGGTGAACGGGATCGATGCGCGGCTCATCGAGGCGGAAGTACAGTTGTTCAACGGCGACGTGGCCGGTTGGCTGACCACGCTCAACACCCTGCGTGCGGGTCCGACGCAGTTGTCGCAGGGCGTCCGCATCACGGGCATGCCGGCACTGGTCGATCCCGGCACGCCGGCGTCGCGCCTGAGCCTCCAGTTCCGCGAAAAGGGCTTCTGGACGTTTGCGCGCGGCGAGCGGCTCGGCGACTTCCGCCGCCTGATCCGGCAGTACGGCCGCACGCAGGACCAGGTGTTTCCAACGGGCGTGTTCCCGAAGGGCGGAACCTACGGCACCGACGTGAACCTCCAGGTGCCACAGGCGGAGCAGAACAACACGCAGTTCACGGCCTGCACCGACCGGAACGCGTAAGTCTCGCTGGCGCTGCATGATGGTCGATGGCCCTGCGGGCAGTGCTCGCGGGGCCATCGTGCGTTCGGATGACCGGGGTGGGGATCGAACCCACGACCTGAAGATTAAAAGTCTCCTGCTCTACCGACTGAGCTATCCGGTCCGTGAGGCGCTGGCACCCGCGCCATCCTCGAGGAAAGCTAGCGCCTCTCGTTCCGCCCAGACATCCCCGCCGCACTGGCAACACCGCACTTCCGCCGAACGGATCAGGGCGCCAAACTTGCCGTGCTGAGCGCCGACTGGAGCCCGTCGGCCGTCACCAGCCACTCCCCTCGGATCCCGCATGACCGCACCGCTGACCACGCCGTCGCTTGCCGTCCGCCTGGCTGACCGCCTCCGGTCATCCCGCACGGACATCGTGCGCCGGTGGCTCGACCGCATCGTCGCGCGCGTCACGATCGATCCGAACCGCATCTTTCCCACCGAGGAGCTGCTCAACCACGTTCCGCTCCTCATCGACGGGGTCGCCGAGTATCTGGAGCAGTTGCCGGACGATCCCGTGAGCGACGCCGTCATGGCTGCGAAGGCCATGGAGCTCGGAGCGCTGCGTCACCAGCAGGGCTTCGACGCCTACGAGATCCTCAAGGAGCAGGAGCTGCTCGGCGCCGTGCTTCTTCACTTCCTGCGCGAGGCGCTCGCCGACATCGGCGACACATCGCCCGACGAAGTGGCATCGTGTTGGGAACGTGTCGCTGAAGTCACGGAGCGGATCCGCCAGGCCACGATGATGCACTTTCTCCGCATGTCCGCCGAACAGGTCCGCATGCGCGAGGAGCGCCTTCGCCGCTTCAATCGCATGGTCTCGCACGAGCTCAAGAATCGCATCGGCGCGATCCGCGGTGCCTCCAGCCTGCTCGCTGAAGACTGGCTGGAGCCGGCCCAGAGCGAACGCTTCCTCCGCATCATCGCCCAGAACGCGGACGGTCTGCAACGTGTGCTGGAGAATCTCGTCGCGCTGACCCGACTGGATGCGGATTCGCGGCAGCAGCGCAATATCCTGCTTCCGCAGGCGGCCACCGAAGTCGTGCGCCAGCTCCGCGACGCGGCGAAGCTGAGCGGCGTGACCGTGCGCATCGACCCCGAGCTTCCCCCCGTCGAGGTGGACGCGGCAGCGGTGGAGCTGTGCCTCAGCAACTACATCTCCAACGCGATCAAGTACAGCGATCCCGCGAAGGGCGATCGGTGGGTGGAGGTGACCGGCGAGCTGCTGTTGCCGACGGTCGCCAAGGACGGAGAGCTGCTCGTGCGGGTGCGCGACAACGGGCTCGGTGTCCCCGTTGCCGCGCGAGACCGGCTGTTCGAGCAGTTCTATCGCGCGCACGGTGAGACGGTCACCGGCGTCGAAGGCACGGGTCTGGGACTCAACATCGTGCAGGAGACCGTGGCGTCGCTTGGTGGCCGTGTGTGGACCAGCTTCCCCGACGAAGGAGGTAGCGAGTTCGGATTCGCTCTTCCGTCGCGCCGCGCCGAGGACGCCGCCGCCGCCGGCGTGCGCCGCGAGCTCAA
>JACMOE010000326.1 GCA_014378185.1 Gemmatimonadaceae bacterium
GTCCTCACCGCGGGTCACCGGATGCATCTGGGCTGGGGTGACGTCCCAGACCCTCCATTCGGTCCTGCTGCTGTCGGTGTAGTCTCTGATAGACACGCCTGACCTCGCTAGGTGGGAGCGGTTCAGTGGGAATACAGGGCATTCGTTGTGCCCTTAAACTCCTTGATGACAACTTGTTTGCCAACCCTGGAGGCGAGATGCGAATCCTTGCTGTTGCAGCCTGTTTTGTCGGGATGCTGGCTCATGCACAAGTGGCTCCCGACTCCAAGGGAATGGTTGCGGCCCTTTCCAGGGGGATGCGCCTTCTGGCTCCCGCGCAGTTCGTGCTCGATCACCGCGTGGAGCTGGCGCTCACCCCGGAACAGGTACCTATCCTGGAATCTCTGGTTCGGGCACAGGCGGATTCGATGCTGGTGCGCGTGCGGCGGCGCGTGAGTACAACGCCGCCGTCGCGTACCGCGACGGAATTCATGTCGTGGAGCGGGCCGATCAATGAGCAGGTGATTCGCGAGGCGGCGCGCCTGGCGTCGGATGGACAGGCGCAGGTGCAGATCGACATCGCCAGGGACCGGCATGTTGTGGGCGCGGTGCTCACACCGGACCAACTGGCGATACTACCGCGGCTGGAGTCCGGGGACATGATGAAGTTGGTGCGCGGGTCGCGCATGGTGGGGCCCCTGCCAGCGAAGGGCGGGGTGTACTTCGAGTTTCAGGTTGACAACGCCGTGCGGCAGGTGCCAGGCAACGGTGGCTTGACGTATCCCGACAGACTTCGCGCGGCGCGCACGGAGGGGGAGGTGCTCGCGCAATTCGTGGTCGATACGGCTGGTGTGTATGAAGGAGGAACGTTCAAGGTGCTCAAGTCCTCGCATGAGCTGTTCACGCAGGCGGTGCGCGATGCGCTGCCGCTCATGCGGTTCACGCCGGCCGAGGCGGGCGGCGAAAAGGTGCGGCAGCTGGTGCAGCAGCCGTTCACATTTTCCCTGTCGCGAGACAGGTTGGAATGAATGCCATTCACGGACATCGCAACCCATTTTACAGGTGCCAAGGCGGGTGGGGGTAAACGAGCCTCATTCCAATTCTGGAATGAGAGCAGTCTAACGACCCCAAGCGGGACAACGGACTCGGCCTTGTCCGAATGAGGTTCTTACCGCGCACCGGACGGAACCTCGGGCTCACATCCTGCATTTCACAGGAGATACCACCAAGGAGCCTGACATGGCGAAGCGGCCCGAACTGGCTCCCAAGCAGCGCGAACGGAGTGGAGGTAGCACGGAAGTGATGCATGGGCTCGACCCCGAAACACTGCAGTTGCTGCTCACCGAGACGTTTCAGCAGTCGCCGTCGTTCCTGGCCGTGCTGGTCGGCCCAACGTACGTGTTCGAGATGGCAAATGAAGCGTACTTCCAGCTCGTTGGTCACCGGGAACTGATCGGGAAGCCGATACGCGAAGCGCTACCAGAGGTGCAGAAGCAGGGGCTCATCGAGCTCCTGGACCATGTGCTCGAAACCGGCGTGCCGTACGTGGGAAAGGCGATACCGGCAACGCTCGCGCGCATCCCGAGCGGCGAACCGGAGACGCTCTACGTGGACCTCGCCTATCAGGCGATAACGGACGAAACCGGTGCCCGCATCGGCGTGCTGGTTCATGGAAACGACGTTACGGCGCACGTGCAGGCGAACCGCGAAGTGGAGCGTCTGCTCAAGGAGAGCCGAGCGGCGCAGGAGGCGCTCGAGGACGCCAACACGCAGCTCGAGGAGCAGCAGGCTGAACTGGAGAGTACCAATCATCAACTCCAGGAAAATGCTGTCGAGCTCGAGGCGCAGGCGGAAGAGCTCGAGGTCACGACCCAGGACCTGGCCGAGCGCATGGTGGAGGCGGAAGCGTCCTCGCAGCGGGCGCGGTTCGCGGGTGCCGTTGGAGAGGCGATCACGAGCGGTGGCGCACTGGCAGCGGTGATGCAGCGGTGCTGTGAAGCGGCAGTGACCCACCTCGACACAGCGTTCGCGCGCGTGTGGGTGCTCGAACCCGACGAGCAGATGCTGGTGCTCACGGCCAGCGCCGGACTCTACACTCACCTGAACGGCACGCATGGTCGCGTTCCCGTGGGGCAATTCAAGATCGGCCAGATTGCCGCGGAACGGCGGCCGCACCTGACGAATGGTGTGGTTGGTGATCCACGGGTGAGCGATCAGGAGTGGGCGACGCGCGAGGGCATGGTCGCCTTCGCCGGGTATCCGCTGCCCGTGGGTGAAGAGCTCGTTGGAGTGATGGCGTTGTTCTCGAGGCGCGAGCTCGTCGCTGCCGCGTTCGAGGCATTGGAAACCGCGTCCACGGCAATTTCTGTCGCGATCGCCAACACGAAGCTCCTGGAATCGGAGCGCGCGGCGAGGGTTGCCGCCGAGGCGGCGAGCCGTGGAAAAAGCGAGTTTCTCTCGATGATGAGCCATGAGCTTCGCACCCCGCTCAACGCAATCGGTGGCTTCGCGCAACTGCTGGAAATGGAAGTGCGCGGACCGATGAGTGCACTCCAGCACGATTACCTCAACCGCATCCAGCGCGCGGGGCAGCACCTGCAGTCGATCATCGCCGAGGTGCTCAACTATGCGCATCTCGATACGGGGCGCATGAGCTATGATACGCGAGACGTGGCTGTCGAGACGATCATTGATGATGCGGAGATGCTCGTGGCAGCGCAGATTGCGGAGCACGGGCTGACGCTCGCTCGCCATCATGACCCCTCCTGGGCTGGCAGCTTGCACCATGTGCACGCCGATGGCGAGAAGGCCCGTCAGATCCTCATCAATCTGCTGAGCAACGCCACCAAGTTCACCGCGCCTGGTGGTCGCATCGTCCTCAGCTTCGCGGTCGCGGGCAAGTGCGTCGAGATCCGTGTGTCGGACACGGGTCGCGGCATCAAGGCAGAGGACCTGGCCAAGGTGTTCGAACCCTTCGTGCAGATCGATCGCATGCGCACTGTGGTACCGCAGCAGGGAGTCGGGCTTGGTCTCGCTATCAGCCGCGATTTTGCACGCGGCATGGGTGGCGACCTCAGTGCGACCAGCACACCTGGCAAGGGCAGCACGTTCACGCTGAGCCTGCGCTCGGCCTGAGGGCGAACATGAGTCGCACGTTGCCGCGGCGAAGCTCCCGCCACTCGCTCAGGACGTTCCGAAGTGCCATGAGGATGTCCAGAGGCACGCCGTCCATCGCGTGGATGTCCACGCGCAGCGTCCGGATGGCGTGTGGCAGTTGGCTGATGAGATCCGCGAGATGCACGACGTCCTCCTCCGCGCAACGCGGTCCGCCGACATAGATGGTCGCGGCGTCCGGGCACCGTTCGAGTTGGTAGCGACATGCACGGACCGGCGTGGACGGTGCGGGCGCGATAGTGATGGTGTGTGTCATGCGCCAAAGCTCGCAGCGCCGCACCGCGTATGGATCACGCTGTCGAAACAGCTGCGTCACGGCGCTCGCGGATCCGTGACTGCGGTTGGCGCCCCTGGCGGAAGGTCGCCGCCGCCAGGCGCGGCCGGACCTACTTCGCCTTCCTGTTCCGATGATGCTGGACCAGGGCGCCGACAACTGCACCGGACTTGGCGTGGTGGCCGAGCATGTGCCCCGCCGCCGCACCAACGAGGGCGCCCTTGATCTTGCTGTGATGCTTGGCGACCGGCGTCGGGCTGGCAGCCTGTGCGGAGAGGGTGGCAGCGCTGGACATCGCCAGGGCGAATGCGAGGGCGGCAGAACGTGCGGTGCGCGTGAATGTCGTCATCGTGGACCTCCTGCTGGGAAGATGGTTGCCCAAGAGAAGGCGACGACCGTGCCATCGATCAGCAGTGCGACAACGTTAGCGAATTCTTTGTGCGTCACGCCAGCGCTCCATCACGGAGCGCTGGACTTCACAAGCTTGTGCGTCGTCTGCGCAGTCTTCTTCCTGGCAGGCGACGGATCCGCCCCTTTCGTCGACCCCTTCGAGCTCGCAGCCCCCGCCGCCGCAGTGCTGGGTGCCGAGAGCGTGCCACTTGGCGCCGCGCCGCTCGCGAGCGAGGGTGCGCTCGCATGTGGATCCTTCGGCGTGGCCTTCGACGCTGCGTCGTCCTTGCTGGCTGACGCGGCAGTGAAGGCCGTCGCGGCACGGGTGGAGATTCGCTGTTGCGCGGCGGCAAGCTTGCTGGAGGCGAGCTTGAACGTCTTGTCGAGAACCGCGGCATCCCGGAACGATGCAATCGCGGTGGCGTCGTCCCCCTGTTGCTCGGCGCGAACGCCATGGCTGAATGCCACGAAGGCGCGAAACGCCGGGGCGACGCGCTCGTACAACGCGCGCTTCTCGTCCGGCGTTAGCGTGATGCCGAACATCGAAAAGGTGTCCATCGCGAGATCACGTTCCGCGCGGAAGATCGCGTCGAGCGACGCCGACGACGTGCGATGCATCTCTTCGTTCCCTGTGTCCACGTTGACCGAGCGCTCATCGATGCTGAGCGCTCCGGCCTCCTGGGCATCGATGGTACCAAAAATCATGTGCTGCGCGGCGAGCAGGCGTCCCGCGCGAACCCGCGTTTCCGGATCCACACTGGCAGTGAGGCTGAGGTCCGACTCGCGCTGGAGATCGGCGAGGCGAAATCGCTCCACCATCACGAGCCGGTGCGAGTGCGCGAGGTCGTCAGAGAGGAATTCCGCGAAGCCGTAGCCGAGTACGTCGAGCGTTGTATCGGGTGACGTCACCACAAATGGCAGTACCGCCACCGTGCGCCGGCCAATGGCGCGACCGTCCTGAGCGCGCTCCGTGGCTACCACGGCGCGCGACGCGGCGTCGGCGCCTGCTTGCGCCACCAACGCAACGCCGGGAAGCACAGAGCATCCCAGAGCGAAAAGAATCGAACGAAATTGGGTCATGGTGATTTACGCGTGACCGCGTGGTGTGGATGTCCGTCATCAGGCTGGAACGTTGCTGTTCCCGTATTTGACAGACGGCTTTCGCCATCCCCCGGTCACGAACCTCATGCATCGACGCATCACTTGCCTGCTCGCGCTCGCCTGCCTTCCCTTCGCCCTCGTCGTTGCGGCGGCGCAGCAACCCCTGCGACCGCCAAGGCCGGTGGCGCAACGGGATTCCACTACCAAGCCCGATTCGGGGAAGGCTGACAGCACGAGCGATGACGGAGACATACCCCCCCGTGCGGTCACCA
>JACMOE010000327.1 GCA_014378185.1 Gemmatimonadaceae bacterium
CCACTTTCGCAATGTCCGCGGCAAGGTGCCACGGTATCAGGAGGTGTTCGTCGATGAGGGTGATCTCGACATGCTGGGCGCGATCCAGGCGCTGCGCGATGTCGGTTACGAGGGCATGATCATTCCCGACCACACCCCGGAGATGACCTGCGATGCACCGTGGCATGCCGGGATGGCCTACGCGCTCGGCTACATGAAGGCGGCGCTCCAGATGGTCGAGCGAGGAGCGAGGGTGTAGCCGTGGCATGATCGCGAGCCACGAGCGTGCGCTGCACGACGAGAGTGCAGAAGCAGCGCCCTCGATTCAGCGCAGCGGCCACACGTTGTTGGTCCGGTCGATATCCGGCAGCACATGTCGCGGGTCCACCTCAACCGAGCGCACGGACTTTCGCGCCGGCACGCGATACGCGAACCGCTGGCCCAGATTCCACATTTCCACCGGAAGCCGCACCGTATCGCGCGATCCGTCGTCGTACGTGATGCGAAGCTCGGCAGGCATCACCATCGCGCCCCGGTTCACGAGATGCACGCTCGCATGTCCGCTCGTATCGACGGTCACCGAGTCCACCGCCTGATCCAGGCGGGCGGTGGTGTACACCCACCCGCGCCAGAACCAGTCGAGATCCATGCCGGACTGGTCGCGCATGACGCGAAAGAAATCCGCCGGGGTGGGATGCTTGTACGCCCAAGTCCTGATGTACTCGCGGAACGCGGCATCGAAGCGCTCCTTGCCGAGCACTTCGTTGCGGAGCGTCTGGAGCATCAGCGCGGGCTTCTGGTAACCCACCCACATGAGGTCGCGCACCTCCGTGGGATTCGTGATGAGCGGCTGCTCTTCGCCCGGCTTCGTGTGCTCCAACGACATGTGCAGCGGATTGGCGTTGATCGTGTCGCCATAGGCCGAGCCCTTGAAGTAGCTCGCCGCGTTGTCGAGGTCGATGAAGGTGTTGAAGCCTTCGTCCATCCACGGGTAGAGTCGCTCGTTGGAGCCGACGATCATCGGAAACCACTCGTGACCGAACTCGTGCGCGAGGGCCCACTGCTGGATTTCGCGCGTGGTGTTGTTGGAGACGAAGGTGAGCATGGGATATTCCATGCCGCCAACGGGCCCCTCCACGGTGGTGGCGTGCGAGTACGGGTAGCGGTACCACTGCTCGCTGAAGTGCTTGATGGCGCCGCGCGCCATGCGGTGCGCTTCCGTCCACTTGTCCGCGGACGACCGGTACAGCGTCTCGATGCGAATACCATCGAGGTTGCTGGCCCCCCACTGCCAGTTGGGCGCGGCGGCCCATGCAAAGTCGCGCACATTGCTCGCCGTGTAATGCCAGGTGAATGGTGTGGTGCCAGGCCGCGTGCGAGCGGGGTGCCCCGCTTCGTCGCGCGTGATGATGGCAATGGCGGTGTCGGACTGACGGGCGAGCGCCAGCCTGCTGCGCTGCGCCGCCGTGAGCACCTGCTCCGGATTGCGCAGCTCGCCCGTGGCCGACACGATGTAGCTCGCAGGCATGGTGAGCGCGACGTCGAAGCTGCCGTACTCGAGGTAGAACTCCCCGGCGCCGATGTACGGCTCGTGATTCCAGCCGCGCACGTCGTCATA
>JACMOE010000328.1 GCA_014378185.1 Gemmatimonadaceae bacterium
ATCGCTGCGCTGGACGGCTTTCTCGACTGCCTGGATGCGTTGGAGCGTGGCGAGCAGCCGCTGACGGTGGTGGATCGCGATCGCCAGTACTGAATTCGTTCGAGGGCGCGTCCCCGATGGTGTTGCAACAGAGGACCGTCGCAAAGATGAATGCGCCGGGGAAAATGCCGAGCCATGGCTCGCTGCCCATCGTGGTCTGCGCCTGGTAGAGCATGTTGCCCCAGCTTGCAGCGGGCGGCTGCACGCCGACACCAAAGAAGCTGAGCGCGCTTTCGATCAGGATGCCCCGGCCTACCGCAAGCGTCGTGGCGACGGCGACGGTGGATGCGACGCCGGGCAGCACATGGCGAAGCACGACACGAATCGAGCGGCACCCGAGTGCGCGGGCAGCGGCCACGAAGTCGAGCGTCCGGATCGACTGCACGTCAGCGCGAACGACGCGCGCGGTTTCCATCCATCCAATACCGCCAACGAGCAGGATCAGCAGGGGAATGCCGGGGTTGAGTACCGCGGCGCTGATCATCAGGAGTGGCAGTCGAGGTACCGAGAGCATGGCGTCGGTACAGCGCATGAGGAGTTCGTCGAGCCACCCTCCCACGTAGCCTGCGACCGCACCGATCGTGACGCCGATGCCAACACTGATCGCGGCGGACACGAGCCCGATGGCCAGGGAAACTCGTGCGCCGAACAGGATGCGGGTGAGCAGGTCGCGGCCAATCTCGTCCGTGCCGAATGGATGGGCCAGCGAAGGGGCGGCACGACGATGGGCGAGGTCGATGACGTCCATGCCGTAGCGTGTCACGTACGGCGCGAGCAGGGCCACCAGTATCATGGTGACAAGGAGTGCTCCGGCCGTTGTGACAGGGCGGCTGCGTGCGCGATGCCGTGGCATCACGCTGGCTCGCGCGTGCGTGGATCGAGCGCGTGCACCGCGATGTCCGCCAGGCAATTGAACACGGCAACGGCCGCGGTACCGCACATGAGGAATGCCATGAGGACCGTATAGTCCCGCTTTGCAAGCGCCTCGACGAACAGGCCTCCCACGCCGGGCCATGCGAACACGCTCTCGGTGACGACGGCTCCGGACACCATGATGGAGGCGTCGAGCAGGACGATCGTTGCGAAGGGAAGCAGTGCAGTGCGCAACGCATGACGGAGCGTGAGCCGTGCCTCGCTCGCACCTCGACTCCGTACGCCGACGATGAATGGTTGTCGCAGCGCCGTCCGCATCGAGCCGCGCAGGTACCGCGACCAGCCGGCCGCGTGCGCAACCGCTAGAACCACCACGGGCAGGATCAGGTGTGCGACCCGGTCCATCGGGCCGTCACCCGTGAAGGACGAGCGTCCGGATGAAGGCAGCCAGCCCAGCCGACTCGCGAAGACGAGCTGGAGGACGAGGCCGAGCCAGAACACCGGCAACGAGATACCGGCCGTTGTGCCAAGCGTCACGATGCGGTCGACGCCACGATGCACGGACGACGCGATACCGATGACAAGTGCCACGAGCACGGCGAGGAGACTGGATACACCGATGAGCTGGAGGGTCGCCGGCACGCGCTCCACCAACCTGTCCAGCACGGGGCGGCCATCCGCGTAGCTGTACCCCCAGTCACCGCGCACGAATGCGCCAAGCCATGCGACATACTGCGCCGGGAGCGGACGGTCGAGTCCCATCTGCCGGCGCAGGCGCTCGATGTCCTGCGGGCGCACGTTGGGATTGTCGAGGTAGAGCGCGAGCGGTCCGCCGGGTGCGGCGTGGATCAACGCGAACACGAGCATCGATACCACCAGCAGCAGGAACACGACCTGCGTGGCGCGACGAATGGCGAACGAGATCACTCGGCGTGCCTCAGCGCGACGACGGAGCCGTTGTCTCGTTCACGCTCCACTCGTGCACGTTCCAGAACGGGCCGGCATTGGTGGGATTGCCCTTGAAGTTCTGGAGCGTCTTCGGCACGGCGTCGATCTTGGAAGTGTTGTACAGGATGAGCTCCGGCACAAGTTCGGCGACACGGCGCTGTGCTTGCCGCAGGAGCTCCAGTCGACGCGGCCGGTCCACCGTGCGGTCGGAAGCGTACAACATGGCCGTGAGCGCGGAATCCTGAAGGAAGTCGATGTTGCGGCCCGCGGGGGGGATCATGTCCGCCGCATAGAAGGTGGTGATTTCCGGATCGGCGCCCTGCTGCCACCAGTGCAGCATGGCGTCGAAGGCACCGCTGAACCACACCGGACTGATGGCCGTGCCGTCCAGCAGCTGGATCTGCGCACTCACGCCCACGTCCTTGAACTGCTTCTGGATTGCCTGCGCGATGTTTTCCCGGATGGCGAATCCGGCCTGCGTGATGATCGTGAAGGCCAGGCGCTGCCCTCCCTTGACCCGCACGCCGTCAGCGCCTGGTATCCATCCAGCGCTATCGAGCAGGGCCTTCGACTGCACGGGGTCGAAGTCATACCTGCGCACATTGGGCTCGTAAGCCCACGAGAGCGGCTGAATCGGGCCGTTCACCGTGGTGACGAGGCTGTCGAGCACGGTGCGGACGAGCAGTTCGCGATCGATGGCATGCGCGAGGGCGCGGCGGACGCGGAGATCGGCGAAGGGCGGGAAGTGTCGCTCGTTGAGCGTGACGTGCTCGAAGCCATTGCCAAGGACGCGGTTGAGGCGCAACGAGGGCACGTTCGCGAGTTCGCGCACCTTGTCCCACGGCACCAGCACGGCCATGTGCACCTCCCCCGCCTTGAGCTGGTTGATGCGCGTGGTGGTGTTGGTGAGGAAACGGAACAGGATGCGATCGATCTTCGGGAACGCGGCACCACGCCAGTAGTGCGGCGCCCTCTCCAGCAGGACGTACTCACCGGTCTTCCATTCCGCGACACGGTACGGCCCCGTGCCCATGGGATTCCGGTTGTAGTCGCGCGCCGTATCGATGTTACGTCCCTGGAGGAGATGCTTCGGCAGGGTGCCGCGCAGGAACTGCAGCTGGTAGGGTGCATACACTTCCCTGTAGTGCACCACTGCCGTGAGCGAGTCCGGTGTGTCCACTGACGTGATCCGATCGAAGCCGTCCGTGCTTTCGGGCTTCCAGTCCCCCTTGATCATCGCGTCGGCAGTGAACTTGACGTCGGCGGCGGTGTGCGCCACGCCGTCGTGCCAGGTCACTCCTGCTCTCAGACGCCATGTGACATCCATTCCGCCATCAGGCCTGAGTACGACACCGCCGTTCGCGAGCGTGGGAACGTCTGTCGCGAGCACAGGCACCACGTTCATCCGCTCGTCGGTGGTCACCAGCCCCTCGATGACACAGGTCTGGATATCCTCGAGGATGTGCGTGGCGTAACGGTTCATGGTGTCCGGCTCGCGATCATAGCCCACGACGAGCAACCTGTTCGACGGGCCGGTGCGCTCGGCGCCCTTTCCGCACGCGGCAAGCACGAGGGCGACACAGCATACCATGCGCTTCATGTGACGCCCTCGGTCATGAGGCGAGCAATGAGCGGCACGGGAATGGAGCCCTGGCCGAGCACTTCGTCATGAAAGGCCGAGAGCGTGAACGCTGCCCCGCGCTCGGTTTCCATCTGCGTGCGCAGGTCGTGAATGCCACGCGTACCAAGCCAGTACATCACCGCGGTGCCGGGAAACATGCCGCACTTCACCACTTCGGCACGCGCGGCGCCATCGTCAAGCATCGCTTCGTCAGCGTGAAAACGCACAGCGTCGTCGAACGTCATCGTGCCCTCATGGAACGAGATGTCCACGATGGCGCGAACGAGGAATCGCACGCGTGAATGCTGTTCGGAGAGCTGCTCGAGCGGGGAGAGGAATCCCAGTTCGTCCATCAGCGCTGTTGCATAGCACGCCCAACCTTCCGCCATCGTGCCACCGCAGAACATGCCGATGCGGCTCGCACAGTCCACTGCAGCCACGGCGCCCACGCGCGACGAGGCCTGATGGTACGCGTGCCAGTTCTGCACGTGGTGCCCGATTCCGCCGTGATGCACAACGTGATTGAGCTTGATGGCGCTGAAGTTCCAGATCCGCAGGTGTTGTTCGGCACCATCGACGGGAACGGGCGGCACGACGTACTCCGGCGCAACACCGTTATCAAACGGCGCAGGTGCGCGGTAGAACAGGTAGTAGAGGTAGGGCGCCGCGTCCCGCGTCCATTCGGGAATGGTGGTGTAGCGGATCGGCCAATCCGGCCAGGTAACGACGTTGTTCGTCGCCGCGCAGTCATGGGACGCTTCCCAGACGCGCGCGAATGCCGTGAGGTAGTCGCTGGGTGCAGGGTGATGGGCAGAAAGGCGTTCCTTCGCCTCGCTCCACGATCCACCGTGCGCCTGCGCCATCGTTGCAAGACGATCCTGCTCCACGAGTAGTTGTGCGCGTGCGTCGGCCAGCAGGTCGCGGCGAGTCCCAGTGTAATGATGACCGCGGTGCAGCAGGAGATCGAAGTGGTCTGGTCTGCATGACGCGCAGTCATC